>DATHSP010000180.1:0-5740 GCA_035464075.1 Thermoleophilia bacterium
CACTCCTGCAGTCTCGCCGCTGCAGCAGGCGCGCCATCGAGTCCCAGCGCGAAGTCGAGATTCACTCGGGCATTGTGCGCAGCGAGCTTGTCCCTCTCTCCGGCCGTCATGCCGACGGCTCTCCGGTACTCGGTGATCGCAGCTCCGAGTCGACCGTGCCGGCGATGATACGTGCCGATGTGCATGGCGGGCCACGCGGCGGCCGCACCGTCGCCCAGTGCCGTCAGGGCGACGCGCGCAGCCTCCACATCTTCAAGACCCACCGCCTGCCCGTGTCTTAGGAGGCGCGCGAAGCCGACCGTGTCCTGGGCAAAGCCTCGCATCAGCTCGTGCCCCGCGCGGCGCGAAGCGTTCACAGCCTCCAAACCTAGGGTCTCCGCTTCCGAATACAGAGCGAGTGCGTAAGCGATGGTCGCGCGAGCACCCAGCACCACAGGCTGGAAGAAGGGGGAGAGTCCAGCCACGTCGATGCCAGTGACCTCGCGGTGGGCCTCCGCGTAGTGTCCGCGTGAGTACAAGGCGCTCGAATGCAACGCGCGGATCCTGAGCAGCTCCTCAGTCGGGCCGGACGCGACCAAGGCTCCGCTCTCGTGCTCAGCTGTCTCGACCGCGGCCCAGTCGCCGATATCGACCGCGGCAGACAGCATGCTGCCGATGGTGTGCAGCCTCTCCTCATCAGACCCTGCAACATCGAGAGCCTGCCGGCAGGTGGCGAGGGCGGCTTGGGGATCGCCCTTCCAGAACAGCGCCCGCTCCTTGGCCGAGAGTGAAGAGTAGAGACCGTGGGCGTCGTCGGACTGGGTGAAGGCGTTCGTCGCTGCCTCGATGTGCCGCAACGCCTGCTCGTAGCGTCCATCCCTCGTCTCCCGGTGGGCGCTGAGCAACTGAGCCCATGGGTGTGACTCGACGAGGGTGACGGGCAGTCGCGCCAGCCAGGCGTCGAGAGTCTCGGCTCGATACCGGCCGAAAGCGGCTTCACCCTGCCGGGAGATGACGCCGAGCGCGAGCTCCGGCTCACCGGTGGCGATGAGCAGCTCGACACTGCGCTCGATCTCGCGAGACTCCTCCAGAGCAGTCGCCGTGTGGAGCTGGCGCTGCCGGCACGCCTCGGGACCGTCTTCGAGCAGGCAGGCCTCGCGGAGGTAATCACGGAACAGGGGATGGTATCGATAGCCACCCGACCCGGACGCCTTGAACGTGAAGATGCGATTGCGTGCCAGGTGTTCGAGGTGACGATGGGCGCCCGGCATCTCGGCCACGAGACTGGCGATCTCGGGGGTGAGTGCGTCGAGATCGCACGTGCGCTTGAGGAACTCGCGCACGTCGGGTCGCTCCTGCCGGTACACCTGCTCGGCCAGAAAGGCGTAGACGTCGCTCGTGAGCCTGGGGTCGGCGAGGATCTCATCAACGGCAGTGAGGTCGGCACCGGAGAGTGTCTCCGCGGCGAGCGACACGGCGGCCGGCCACCCCTCGGTCAGCTCGGCCAGCCGTGCCGCGTGCGCGTGACTCGCCTCGGGTACGTGGCGCAGAAGGAGCTCGTAGACCTGCGTCTCGTCGAGACGCAGGTCGTCGGCGCCTACGAAACCGAGCTGGCCGGCGACCCTCAGCTTGGCCGTCTCGAACCCGGGCTCGTAGCGGCCGAGCACGATCAGGCGCCAGCTCTCCGGCAGGTTGTCGATGAGGTAGTCAACGACCCGGTTGAACTCGTCGGAGCCGGTCGCCTCGTGGTAGTCGTCGATGACGAGATGCAGTTCAGCCGGCGCGTCATCCTGCGCGGCGACCACGAACGCCGCGGCCATGCCCTCGGCCGAGAGCGGCGACTCGGACGGGTGGAGAAGGCGCTCCCTGAGGAGCTCACCGAAGCCGGGCCGTCTTCGCCGGAGCGCCTCGCAGAGGGAGAGGACGGTGGTGGCAGGATCATGGTCGAGCACGTCGGCCCGGTACCACACGTGCGAGATGCGCAGGGCGCGGAGGGCCGCGACCGTGACCGTGGTCTTGCCGTAACCTGCCGGCGCCGAGACCACCGTCAAGCGGCGCCGTACGCAGTTCTCGAAATGCCGCTGCAGCGCGGGGCTCACCGCCGCCTGGACCGTGCGCGGCGTAGTCAGCTTGGCCTGCACGAGGGCAGGCGGCCCCCCTTGTGGTGTCACGCGCGCTCCCTCGGAGGCGTTGGCCGTGCTGCGGAGGCCCAGTCTAGCAGCGGCCGCGCCGCGGTCGCGACGCCGAGGGAGTCATGCAGCGTTGACGATTCGGGCTACGTCGCCTGCCGGTCGTGCGAGGCGGTCACTGCGCCGCGGGGAAGAAGACCGGCACCCGCACCTCATTGAGTCGCGAGCCGTCCTCCATCGACTGCTCGTAGGCGATGACGAAGCCCTCGGTGCTCGTGCTCGCCGCATAGGCGAGGCGCTCGCGGAAGCGGCCGCGGTCCGGGGCGCCGCGCGTCGCCGTGGTGAAGCCGCGGGCGAGGATCTTGTCGTCGGCGTCGCGTACCTCGAGCTGGATCGTGGCCTCGAAGACGGTCGCGCGGCCGCTGATGACCACGGGGCTCGCGACGGTCGCGCCGACACCGGGCCGCTCGACGAAGATGACCGGCTCGAAGTCCTCCCAGTCGGCGCGTCGTTGCGGCGAGTCGACGATGATGCCCTCGCCGCCGATCGCCTCGACGGGCTTGCCGTCGAGGTGGAACCGCACGGCGCGGATGGTGTCGAACTGCGTGAGCGTGTACACGACCTGGGCCACGCGCGTCATCATCGAGAGCGAACCACCGCCGGAGGCGTACTCCCCGGAGAGGTCGACGGTCGCGACCCTGTCCTTCACGCTGATGCCGAGCACCTGGGTGCCCTCGGGGGCGGAACTGGTGAGTCCGGCGGCCTCTTCGTAGTCGTTCGGGCCGCCGCACAGCGCGTCCATCGCCGCCCGCGCGACGGCTTGAGTCGCCGGCAGGGTGCGCTCCGCGGTGGCGAGCTTCTCACCGGAGAGGAAGTAGACGAGGACGGTGACCGTCTCGCCGCTCGGCTCCTGAGTGGGGGCGGGCGATGTCGTGGCCGTCGGCTCGGACGTCGGCTCGGCGGTCGGCTCGCCCGTGCCTTCGTCGCCGTCCCCGCACGCGGAGACGCCGAAGGCCAGTGCCGCGGCGACCGTGACCAGGATCAGTATCAGAGTGCGACGCGACATGTGGATCCTCCCGTGACGCCCCATGTGTCGTACGTAAGACGGCTCAGCCACCCAGAAGGTTCCCTTTCGACGCCGTGTCGCGCGCGCCTGCCGTCTTCGTTGCGCCCGAGCGAGTCGCGCGCAGGTCTCGTCCGTGGGCCCGAAGATCGCGGTGCGCCCGCCGGCCGCACGCGCGCGTGCTAGACTCGCCGGGCTCCGTGACCACGCAGGCGAGGTGTCATCCCCCGGTGCCGACCGACCCCACCAAGGCGCGCTACTATCGCAAGCAGATCCCGCTCTTCACGCTGGTCGACAAGATGAAACTGTGGCCGTCGCGGCGAGGGATCCTGCACGGAGTGAAGAGCTTCGAGCCGCGCGGGCAGTACGCGATCATCGAGACGCACTGCGGCCGTCGCATGGTGGTGCACGATTCCAAGACCAGCCGCGCCGCCCGCTGGCTGCGCAACAAGTGGTTCGCCGAGGCGTGCCCCCAGTGCCGCATCCCGGAGTGGAAGCTGCAGAAGTACGCCGCGACGCACTTCAAGCGCGGCTACGGCTCGCACCTGCGCGGGGAGTAGCGCGGGGCAGCCGCTCGCTCAGTCGGGGCGTTCTCCCTCGACGACGTCGGTGCCGTCGACGTCGCAGACTCCCCAGGGCTCGATCTCGACGATCTTCCAGACTCCGTCGGTCTGGCGCAGCGTGTACTCGTAGATCACGGCGTCGTCTGCCCAGACCCAGCGCCGCGCGTAGACCCGCTGGTGGACGGCGTCCACACGCCCCACGCGCTGCGCTTTCGCGACCCCGGCGCGCACGATCACGCCATTCGGCAAGGCGTGCCGCACGAAGTCGAAGTAGACGACCTCGCCCTTCCACCGGGTGACGGTGTGGACCATGTCCGCCGCCGCGGCGGCGGCGAAGGCCGCCGCAACGGCGGCGGCATCGAAGCTCTCGAGCGCGTCGCCGGCGGCGTGGCGGGCGACGTGCGTGCGCAGCGTGACGGCGAGCATCTGTTCGTCCGCGGGCGACAAGGGAAGGCCGAGCGTCGCTCCCTTGGGCCACGTGGCCTCGCGCGCCAGCTCGTACTCGAGCACGGTGGTCTCGGCGGCAGTCTTCACTGCTCGACTGGGCGGGAGCCAGAGGATGAGGAGAGCCGCGCCGGCGAGGGCGAGGAGGCCGAGCAGGAGCTTCAGGGACGTTCGCCGCATGCCCCCGCGCGCCGCAGCGGGTCTGTCGAGCCGGTCCCCGGCCCCGTCGTCCCCGGTCGCGCGCGATGCGGTCGGGCTCTCGTCACGCGACACGGGCGCGTCCTGGTCGGGCGACGCGGTCGGGCGTTCGTCGTGCGCAGCGTGCGGGTCGGCGGTCTCAGGCACGGGCGGGTCCTCGGCGTGCGGCACGGGCACATCCTCCGAGCGCGGCGCGGTCGCGCCCTCGAAGGGCGCGCCGGGTGGCTGACCGGGCGGCTGACCCGGGGACTATAGCAGCCGCCAGCTCTCGGGCCGGAGCTGCACCGACTCGGGCGCCGTGAGCACCTTGTCGAGGGTGGCCAGCATGAGCGCCTTGTCCTTGGGGAGGTGGCCGCCGACCGGCAGGTAGTTGGAGGCGTGATTCGAGCGGAAGAGGCAGTCCGTGACCTCGAGGTGGGCGACGATCTCGCGCAGTTCGCTCAGCATGCCGACCTGGTCGGGGAGCACGAGCTCGCCGTTGGCGACCTTGCGGTGCATCTCGGTGCCCGGGGTCAGCATGAGGGTGAGGATGCCGATGTACTCGGGGTCGATGGCGGAGAGGGCCGCGCCCGTCGCGCGCCCGTGCTCGAGAGAGCGGGCGCGCCCGGCGAGGCCCAGGATCGCCGTCACCGACAGTCGGAGGCCGGCCTCCTTCGCCCGTCGGCAGCCGTCGATCTGCTCGGCCACGGTCATCCCCTTGTGGACGTCGGCGAGGGTCTGATCGTCGCCCGACTCGAGGCCGAGGTACAGCAACGTGAGCTTGCGCTCGCGCAGGCCGGCGAGCTCGCCGACGCTCTTGGCGAGCAGGTTGCGCGCGTTGGCGTAGCTGGCCACGCGCGCCAGGTTCGGCAGCTCGCCGTGCAACAGGTCGAGGAGCTCGTGCAGGCGCCGCGGAGAGAGTGCGAGGGCGTCGCCGTCGGCGAGGAAGACGCGCTCGGTGCGGCGCTTGACTGCCGCCGGCAGGCCGGTCACGTCCTCGGCGACCTCCTCGAACGGTCGCACGCCGAAGGGCTTGTCCAGGTAGGTGCCGCAGAAGTCGCAGGTGTTGTTGGAGCAGCCGTACGTGACCTGCACGATCAGGCTGGAGGCCTCGCTGGGGGGACGGATCACTGAGCCGCGGTAGCGCACGAGAGCGATTCTAGCAGCCCCGGCGGCCCCGGCCTCTCCCGTCGGCCGGCGCCGCGGCGTCACCCGCCTTGACATTCATCCGAACGGATGAAAGCGTGGGCCCGCGCCGGTCGGGCGTGGTGCACCGACGCTCCCGGCGCAGGTATACTAGGCGCGCTGCGCGCCGGTGGGCGGCGATCTCGTCACCCTCGGCCGCCGCGCCGCCCCGCGACGCGGCCCGCGGCAGACGGGCCTCC
>DATHSP010000181.1:0-16350 GCA_035464075.1 Thermoleophilia bacterium
CCGCCAACAAGCTGCTCAAGAGCCTCGAGGAACCGCCGGCGCACGTCCACTTCCTGCTCGTCAGCGACCGCGTCGAGAGGGTCAAGCCGACGATCGTCTCGCGCTGTCAGGTGATCGATCTCGCCCCCATCTCCGAGGCCGAGGTCGCCGAGCACCTCGCACGCGTCCACGGCGTCCACGGCGACGAGGCCGCGACCCTCGCCCGGCTGGCGCGCGGCTCGGTCGACCGCGCGGCGCGGCTGGCGGCCGACGCCCGCGGGCCGCGCCGCCGCGAGCAGTACCTCGTGCAGGCGGCGCGCCTCGTCGGCGGCCCGGCCGGCGGGCCGGCGGGCGGCGACGGGCAGACGCGGCGCCCGGGGCCGGCCTTCATCGCGCTCCTCGAGGCCGAGACCGCCGCCGTCGGCGAGGAGGTCTCGGCGCGCGCCGCGACCGAGATCGCCGCGACCGAGCAGGCGTTCTCCGACAAGCGCGAGCGCGAGCGCCGGGTCAAGGCCGTCGAGGCGCGGGCGAAGCGCGAGCAGCTGCGCCGCCGCCGCCTCGCCGCCCTCGACGCGCTCGACCTGCTGGCGTCGTGGCTGCGCGACCTGCTCGCGCTCTCCTGCGGCGCACCTGCTACCATCTTGAACGTGGACCGGCGGGCGAGCCTCGAGGAGAGCGCCCTCGCCGCTCCCGAGGTGTACCGCCGTCTTCTCGGCATCATCGCGGCGACGCGCGGCGACCTGTACCTGAACATCGATCAGAAGCTGGCCCTTCAGGCAATGATGGTCCGCTTCGAGGAGGTCACCGGCGCGTGACGAGAGTAGTGAGCGTCGTCTTCAAGGGCGGCGGCAAGGTGTACCAGTTCGACGCCCGCGAGCTCGAGCTCGAGCTCGGCGACCACGTGGTCGTCGACACGGCGCGCGGCTTCGACTTCGGGCGCGTCGTGCTCGCCCCCGAGGAGGTCGCCGCCGGGCAGGCGCCGGGCGGCCTCAAGCGCGTCGTGCGCAAGGCCGGCCCCGACGACTTCGCCGCCGTGAGCGAGGCGGCCGCCGTCGAGCAGGAGGCGCGCGCCGCGTGCCGCGAGCTCGCGCGCGAGCTCGGGCTGGCGATGAAGGTGGTCGGCGCCACGCGCTCCTTCGACGGCGGCCGTCTCAACGTCACCTTCTTCGCCGAGGAGCGCGTCGACTTCCGCGAGCTGGCGCGCCGTCTCAACGACCGGCTCGGCCGGCGCGTCGAGCTGAAGCAGATCAGCGCCCGCGACGAGGCGCGCACCGTGGGCGGGTACGGGCCCTGCGGGCGCAGTCTCTGCTGCAGCACGTTCGCCGGCGACCAGGACCCGGTCTCGATCCGCATGGCCAAAGACCAGAGCCTGCCCCTCAACCCGGCCAAGATCTCGGGCGCCTGCGGGCGCCTGATGTGCTGCCTCAAGTACGAGCACGGGGTGTACACGTCGTTCAAGAAGCGGGCCCCACGCAAGGGCGCGATTATCGCCACTCCGGGCGGGGAAGGTAGAGTCGTCGACCTCAGCGCCGCGAGCGACAGCGTGACCGTCGATCTGGGCGGGGGGCTGACGGCGACCTACCGGCTCGCCGAGCTGCCGGTGCAGAGCGAGAGCGGGGAGTGAGCATGCCCGAGCCGCAGCGTACCGTCCACACCGTCCTGAGCGTGCCCGACGTCTCGTGCGCGCACTGCAAGATGGCCATCGAGAAGGCCGTCGGGCGGCTGCCCGGCGTCGCCCGCGTCGAGGTCGAGGTCGAGGCCAAGACCGTCGCCGTCGAGTTCGACCGCGCGGCGGTCCAGCTCGCGACCATAGAGGCGGCGATCGAGGAAGAGGGCTACACAGTCGCCGGGGAGCAGGCCGCGGGCGCCTGAGACGGGCCTCACGGCGCGCGGCCGGCAGGCACGCGCCCGCAGGCGACGCGTTTGGCAGAGGCAGGAGAGGCTGGTACCATTGCGCCTCGCCGACCCGTGGGCCGTTAGCTTAGTTGGTAGAGCAGGGGACTCTTAATCCCAAGGTCGAAGGTTCGAATCCTTCACGGCCCACCAGCGCTCCTGCCTTCCGCGCTCACTTGTCGGGTTTCTGAGCGCTCTGGTATCGTGACGAGGACGGGAGGGCCGGGTCAGTGCGGCCGACACGCGTGTCCCGAGCGATGCGATGACCATGCGGCTGCGGACCGACACCACGCACCTGCGGCGCGAAGCCGCGGTCACCCTGCCCCAAGGCGGGCCTCGCAACCACGTGCGCGAGGTCTTCGTCATGCTCGTCTGCCTGGTGTTCTACGAGATCGGCCACGGTCTGGCCACCGGTCGCGAAGACATCGCCATGGCCAACGGCATGGCCATCCTGCGGGCCGAGCAGGCCCTCGGCATCTACATCGAGCCCTGGATCCAGGCGGTCGCCAGCCGTGTCGACCTCGTCGTCGCGTGGTCGGTCGCCTTCTATCACTACGCCCACATGCCGCTCACCGTCGGCTGCCTGATCTGGCTCTACATGCGTCGTGCCGAGGCGTGGCACCTGTTCCGCAACTGGTTCGTGATGATGAACCTGATGGCGGTCAGCGTCTTCGCCCTGCTGCCCACGGCGCCGCCGCGCATGCTCTTCTCGTCCGGCATCGTCGACATGGCCTACCTGCGCGACTGGACCGATGCCATCGTCGCCGGCCCCAGCCCGCTGGCCAACCCGTACGCTGCGGTGCCCAGCCTGCACTTCGGCTACGCGCTCTTCGTGGCCATAGCCGTGTTCATGCTGGCGCGGCCGCGCTGGGTGCGCTGGCTCGCCGCCGTCTACCCCTTCGCCGTGCTCGCCAGCATCGTCATCAGCGGCAACCACTTCATCCTCGACGCCGTCGCCGGTGGCCTGGTGGCCGCGGCGGCCTACTACGCCGCCGTGCGCACGAAGGCCATGGCGACGAGCAGCTTCCAGACCGTCATCGCCGTGCGCGAGCGCGAGGGCGGCTGAGCGCCGTGCCCGCTCGCGCTCCGTCCTGTGCCGCGCCGCCGGTCCGCCCGGCGGCGGGTGGCTGAGCGGTCGTGGTCAGCCTCAAGACCAGCTACACCGCCGGCGCCCGGCGCGGCTTCTACAAGCTCGGCGTGATCCTCGCCGGCTGGGGTGTCACCCCGGACGTCCTCACCGGTGCGGGAGTCGCCCTGAGCGTGGTCGCGGCCGGGTTCATCGTCACCGGTCACTTCCTGTGGGCCGCGGTCACCCTCCTCGTGGCCTCCGTGTGCGACGCCCTCGACGGCGCCGTCGCTCGTGCCGGTCGCGGGCCGACCAGGTCGGGGGCGTTCCTCGACTCCACGCTCGACCGCGTGTCCGAGATCATCACGTTCGGGGCGCTGGCCTTCTACATGGCCCGCGAGGACCGCCTGTGGGAGCTGGTCGCCGTGCTCATCTGCCTGGGCTCGGCGCTGATGGTCTCGTACGCGCGGGCGCGCGCCGAGGCGCTCGGCACCGACTGCAAGGTCGGCTTCATGTCGCGCCCCGAGCGGCTCGTGGGCCTCACCATAGGCTTCGTCTTCGAGCCGTGGGGTCTGCTGCCGTTCATGATCGTCCTGATCGCCGTCCTCACGCCGATCACCGTCGTGCGCCGCCTGGTCCACGTCATGCGCGCTCTCCGCGCCGAGGAGCGCGCCGCCGAGCACGCTCCGGCCGAGGAGGCCGCCGCCGAGCCCTGACGCCGCCGTCGGCCGGCGTCGTGAGTCCCCGCCTCACCGGCCGAGGTCTGAGGCTCGTCCATACCCTCACGACCGGGCGTCGCGGTCGGCGGCACCCGTCATCGCCGTGCCGTGCGAGGCCTTCCCGCCCGGGCTGCGCCGGGCCGCCCCGTCGCCATGTCGCAGCCGGGCGCGAGAGTCGCCGGGGGTGATATACTCTCGCGCATTCGTCTGCGCCAAGACCGGCCCCACGCGGCGGGTCTTTGGCACCAAGCTGACCGGCCGGTCACGCGGCCGATCCCAGTGGAGGTAGACCGACCTTGGCCAATCCAGTGCGTGTCGCGATCATCGGCGTGGGCAACTGCGCCTCGTCCTTCATCCAGGGCGTCGAGTTCTACAAGAACGCCAAGAAGTCCGACTTCGTGCCCGGCCTCATGCACCCGGTCGTCGGCGGCTACCACATCCGCGACATCGAGTTCGTCGCCGCCATCGACATCGACAAGAACAAGGTCGGCAAGGACCTCTCCGAGGCGATCAAGACCAAGCCCAACTGCACGCCGGTGTTCTGTGACGTACCGGCCAAGGGCGTCACCGTCGCGCGCGGCATGACCCACGACGGGCTGGGCAAGTACCTCTCGCAGATCATCGAGAAGGCGCCGGGCCCGACCGACGACATCGTCGGCATCCTCAAGGAGACGCAGGCCGACGTCGTCGTGAGCTACCTGCCTGTGGGCAGCGAGGACGCGACGAAGTGGTACGCCGAGCAGATCCTCACCGCGGGCTGCGCCATGGTCAACTGCATCCCCGTGTTCATCGCCCGCGAGCCGTATTGGCAGCGGCGTTTTGCCGAGGCCGGCGTGCCGATCATCGGCGACGACATCAAGAGCCAGGTCGGGGCCACCATCGTGCACCGCGTGCTCACCCGGCTGATGAGGGAGCGCGGCGTCCGCCTCGAGCGCACGAGTCAGCTCAACGTCGGCGGCAACACCGACTTCCTCAACATGCTCGAGCGCGAGCGCCTCGAGTCGAAGAAGATCTCCAAGACCAACGCCGTCACCAGCCAGCTCGACTACGACATGGGCGCCGACAACGTCCACATCGGGCCCAGCGACCACGTCGCCTGGCTCGAGGACCGCAAGTGGGCCTACATCCGCCTCGAGGGCCGCAGCTTCGGCGACTCGCCGCTCAACATCGAGCTCAAGCTCGAGGTCGTGGACTCGCCCAACTCGGCGGGCATCGTGATCGACGCCGTGCGCTGCGCCAAGATCGCCCTCGACCGGGGCCTCGCGGGCTCGCTCGAGGGGCCGAGCTCCTACTTCATGAAGTCGCCGCCGGTCCAGCACCCCGACGATCTCTGCCGGCGCCTCACTGAGGAGTTCATCGCCGGCGAGGGCCGCGGGGCGACTGCCGTCCTCCAGGGCTGAGCACCGCGACCATCGGCCTTCAGGGCCGAGCACAGCGCCGCCGCCGGGGCGCAGCGCGAGAGCGCTGCGCCCCGGCGGCGCTCTCGGTCCCGGTGGGTCCTGGCCGTCGCGCTGCGTCAGTCTCCACGACGACGGCGACCCCGCGGCGCCCGGCGGTCACGGCCTGCGCGGGCCCGTCAGGGCAGGAGGATTCCCCTGCTCAAGCCGATAACTTCGCGCATGGGCCGGCGATGGACTGTACTCTACGAGGGATTCATCGGGGCGAGGCGAACAAGCAGACGACCGCTTCCTGCCGAGGTACTCCGTGGCACAGCCGAACGAGATCTACGACAAGTACCTGACCCGGGCCATCTCGGAGATCAACGAGCTGACCGGTGAGATCCTCCGCTGCCGCGGCTGCCGCCACGCGCGCACCATGCCCGTCATCGGCTCGGGCCACCCGCTGGCCGACATCTTCATGCTGAAGTACCAGGCCAGGCCCAGCGAGTGTCACGAGGGGGTCGCCTTCTTCGGCCGCAGCGGCACGGCGCTGATGAAGAGCTGCCAGCGCCTCAAGATCGACCCACTGCAGCTCTACGGCACCAACGTGGTCAAGTGCGGCGACGTACAGGAGGCGCAGTCCGAAGGGCGCTGCCTCGAGCACCTGCGCCGCGAGCTGGCCGTGGTCGAGCCCAAGATCGTCGTCGCCATGGGCGCGGAGACGGTCGCGGCGCTCAACGCCGCCGCCGTGCCGATGGCCCGCGAGATCGCTTACGAGCCGGGCGAGATCGTCGAGTTCACCCCGGGCACCGAGGTCCTCGTCACGCCCGACATCGACGCGTCCCTCGACGAGCAGAGGCTCAAGGCCGCGTTCTGGCGGGCCTTCCGCCGGCTCGGTGAGTGGTACGACGCCATCCCTCCGTACTGAGCCGTCCACCGCACTCGCGCGTGCGGCGGTCGCGGCGGCGCTCTTCGCGGCCTACACCGGGCTGAGCCGCTACCTGCCCGAGGTCGAGACGACGCTGGGTGCCGTGCTCGCCTCCGGCTTCGCCGCCGGGCTCGCCGCGCTCGTGCAGTGGGAGCTCGCCGCGCTGCTGGGCGCCCGCCGGCTGCTCGTGGTCCTGCTCGCCGGCGGGCTCGCCGCCGCCGTCGCCTTCAGCCTCGGCGGCTGGGTCCCCGGGGCCAACGTGGGCAAGGTGCTCTTCGCCACCGGGGCGGGTCTCCTGCTCGCCGGCGCGCTCGAGCGCGTCAGCTGGGTGGTCCTCATCGCCGCGGTGGTGACGGTGACCGACGTGATCAGCGTCTACTTCGGCCCGACCAAGGTGCTGATCGCGCAGGGTCCCCGGGTCATCGGCGCCTTGACCGTGGCGCTCGCCTGGCCGGGCTACCGGCCCGACGAGGCCTACACCGCGCTGGGCGTCGCCGACTTCATCTTCTTCGCCCTCTACCTCGGCGCGGCACGGCGCTTCGGCCTGCGCGCCGGGTGGACGGCGGTCGCCATGACGCTGTCGTTCGCGCTGAGCATCGCCGCCGGCTTCTGGCTGACCGCCGTGCCGGCGCTCCCGCTGCTCTCGGCCGCCGTGCTGCTGGTCAACGCCGACCTGCTGTGGGCACGCCTGAAGGGCGGGGGGCGGGCCGAGACGCCCGAAGGGCTCTAGCCGAAGTCGACTGCGAGGGCCTCGGGCGCGATGGTCTCGAGTGTCACAGCCCGGAGCTCGCGGCGCGATCCTCTCGGGCTTCACGGCCCGGGCCTCGAGGCGTGGCCGCCGACCGCACCGGCGGCGCTCGCCCCGTCCGCGGGGCGGTCTCCCTGGCTCAGATCTCGCCGGGGACGAAGAGCGCGACCGTCTCGACGTGGTGCGTGTGCGGGAACATGTCGACCGGTCGCACGCGCGTCAGCCGATACCCCATGTCGCTCAGCTCGCGGGCGTTGCCGGCCAGGGTCGTCGGGTTGCAGGAGATGTAGACGAAGCGCTCCGCCCCGAGCGCCGCCGCGCGTTGCAGCGCCTTGCGCACGACTCCGGCGCGCGGGGGGTCGACGGTGACCACCTCGGGCGGTGCGGCGGCCGGGTCGAGGTCGACGGCCGACGGGTCCTTGAGCAGGCGGCGCACGTCGCCGGCGAAGAAGGCGACGTGCGCCGCCCCATTCAGCTCGGCGTTCACCCTCGCCGCCTCGACCGCCTCGGACTGCAGCTCGATGCCGGTGACGTGCCCCGCGTCGCGGGCGAGACGCAGCGAGAACGACCCGATGCCGCAGTAGAGGTCGACGGCGTGCGCTCCCGGCGACAGGCCGGCGAACCCGGCCGCCGTCTCGTAGAGCAGGTCGGTCATCACCGTGTTGGTCTGCAGGAAGGCCGTCGCCGGCACCCGCAGGTCGACGCCGGCCAGCCGCTCGCGGAAGGAGGGCGGGCCGGCGAGCATGTGGGGGCCGTCGCCGACGGCCGCGTCGGCCGGGCTTGCGTTCACCGTCACGGCGAACGACGTCACGGGGCAGCGCGCCGTGACGGCTTCGACCAGGGCCCGCTCCTCGGGAAAGCGGCGACGGACGTAGAGGTTGAGGAGGAGGTCGCCGCTCGCGCGTCCCTCACGGACCACGAGGTGACGCAGGAGGCCGCCGTCGGCCTCTGCGGCGGCGTCGGCCGCCTCGACGCAGGAGGCCGCCTCGGCCGCTCCCGGCGCCGGCAGCGGGGCACCGTCCGGGCCGGAGCCCGCGCCGCCGTCCCGTCCGGGGCGTGCGCCGCGGCCGCGGTCGTAGGCCGTGAGGCCGAGCTCGCGCGCGGCCGCGGCCACCGCGGCCCGGGCGGCGTTCATACGCTCCGAGGCCAGCAGGCAGTCTTCGACCTCGACGATCTCGCGCCACGAGCCCTTGCGGTGCAGGCCGAGCACGACCCGGCCTTCGTCCACCCCGAACGAGAACTCCATCTTGTTGCGGTAGCGCCACGGGTCCGGCATGCCGAGGATCGGCTCGAGCTCGTAGTCGTCGAGCCCGCCGAGGTGGGCGAGGGCCTCGACCACCTGTGACTGCTTGGCCTCGAGTTGGCGCTCGTAGGCCAACGACTGCCACTCACAGCCGCCGCACTCGCCGGCGTGCCGGCAGCGCGGGGCGACACGCTCGGTCGAGGGCCGGAGCAACTCGACGGCGCGCGCCTCGGCGTGGCGCCGCTTGCGCTTGGTCACGCGCGCACGCACCCGGTCGCCGGGGAGGGCGCCGCGGACGAAGACGACGAAGTCGTCGACGCGGGCGACGCCGCGCCCGCCGTAGGCGAGCGTCGTGACCTCGAGGTCGAGCATGTCACCGGGCCTGGGGGGCATCGGGCGAGTGTACCCCCGCCTCCGGGGCGCGGCGACCGGCCCCCGGCGCGGCGACCGTCCGGCGGAAGGCGATTGTCCACCCCGAGGTGGCCCGAGGCGCGGGCGCCGGCCGCAGGCCGTCTGATAGAGTCCCGGCGGCGTCACGGCGCCGGCGCTGCCCACGCGACCAAGGAGCCCGGGTGCATACCCTCGATCTCGACGAGTACCGGCGGCGGGCCGAGGCCTTCTCCGCCGAGCTCGAGAAGGAGGCGTACCTCCACTTCTCGGGCCAGAAGGAGACGTGCGACACCGCCGCGGTCTACGAGCGCTACCCCGAGCTCTTCACGCGCGCCGCGGTGGCCGAGCTCAACGAGCGCTACCCGACGGTCACCGACGACCCCAAGCGCCAGCTGGCGTACCTCATCGCGTTCACGACCGAGGGGTACCTCGGCGCCGCGACCCGCCACCTGAGCGACGAGGTGGCCAACACCGAGAGCCGCACCACCATCGAGGTCGACGGCGAGCAGATCGGTCTGCGCGTCTCCAGCGTCGTCCAGGCCAACGAAGCCGATCGCGAGCGCCGCGCCCGCATCCAGCAGGCGCGGCTCGAGGCCACGACGGCGCACCTCGACCCCTTGCTGCTGCAGCTCTGGGGGCAGGCCCACGGGCTCGCCCGCGACCTCGGCTACCCGCACTACCTCGCGCTCTACACCGAGATCCGGGGGCTCGACCACCTCCTCCTGCGCGCCCAGGCCGAGCGCTTCCTCCAGGACACCTCCGGTCTCTACCACCGCGTGATGGAGCGACTCGTCCGCGACAAGCTGGGCATCGCGCTCGAAGACCTGTGGTTCTCCGACCTTTCGTACCTGTTCCGGGCCCCCGGCTACGACGACGTCTTCACCGCCGACCGCCTGATGCCGACCCTCGAGCGTACGCTGGCCGGTCTCGGCGTCGACCTCGGCGCCCAGGCCAACGTGCACCTCGACACCGAGGTGCGCGAGCTCAAGACACCGCGCGCGTTCTGCGCCCCGGTGCGCGTGCCCGACGAGATCTACCTCTGCGTGCTGCCCCAGGGGGGCGCCGACGACTACTCGGCGCTGCTGCACGAGGGCGGCCACACCGAGCACTTCGCCCACACCGATCCCGGTCTGCCCTTCGAGTACCGCCACCTGGGCGACAACGCCGTCACCGAGGCCTTCGCCTTCCTCTTCGACCACCTGTCGTTCAACCGCCGCTGGCTGGCCGAGCTGCTCGACTACGACGACGCCGACGACTACCTGTTCTTCGCCAACGTGGCCGAGCTGTTCCTCATCCGTCGCTACGCGGCCAAGGTCGCCTACGAGACCGAGCTGCACGCGAGCGACGACATCGCCGGCATGGCGCAGCGCTACAGCCGGCGGCTCAGCGACGCGCTCATGGTCGAGGTCCCCGCCGAGAACTACCTCGTCGACGTCGACCCTGGGCTCTACGTGGCGAGCTACCTCCAGGCGTGGATGCTCGAGGGCGCCTTTCGCATGATCCTGCAGGACCGCTTCAGCATCGCGTGGTTCCAGAGCCCAGCGGCCGCGGAGTGGCTCAAAGAGCTGTGGGGCTTCGGCCAGCACTTCCGCGCCGGCCAGTTGCTCCTCAAGAAGGGCGGCGGGCGGCTCGACTTCGACCCGTTGCGGCGTCACATGGAGCGCGCGCTCGGGCGCTGACGCGCCGCCCCGGTGGCGCCCGGGCGCCGAGGGTCGTGCGGTCGCCCGCTCGCGCAGGCAGAACGGCGACGCTCATCACCGGGACGGCAGCACGACGCCCGCTCACGCGGGCGGTACGGCAGCGCTTCTCGTCAGGCCGGCAGCACGACGACGTCGACGCGCCGTCGACGGGGGCCGTCGAACTCGCAGAAGTACACGCCCTGCCAGGTGCCCAGCTTGAGCCGGCCCCCGGTGAGCGGCACCTGCACGCTGCCGCCCATGAGACTCGCCTTGACGTGCGCGTCGGCGTTGCCCTCGGCGTGGGTGAAGGGCAGCGTCGCCGGCACCAGGCGATCGAGGGCCATCAGGAGGTCGGCGCGCACCGAGGGGTCGGCGTTCTCGTTGATGGTGATGCCGGCCGTGGTGTGCGGGACGGAGACGACGACCACTCCCTCCGGCACGCCTGACGCGCGGGCGGCGGTCTCGACCTGCGCCGTGACGTCGACGAACGCGGCGCGGCCGGGGGTCTCGAGCTCGAAACTCTGCATGATCGCCTCCCCTAGAAGAGACCGAAGCGCTTGCGGCGACGCTCGGTGTCGTTGCGGTGGGGCACGGTGACGCGCGCCCTCAGCGCCGCGACGACGTCGGCCGTGGAGCGCACCGGGTCGGGCAGCAGCGTGGCGCAGCGGCCGAGGGCCTCGACCCGGTGCGCGTCGCTGCCGCCGGTCTGCGCCAGCCCGAGGTCGCGGGCGATCGCCTGCGCCTGGGACACGTAGCGGTCGGCGAGCCAGTTGCCGTTGAAGACCTCGATGCCCTCGATCGTCGCCGCCACCGAGCGCTCGAGGCCCGGGTAGTAGGCGGAGCCGCTGCGCCCGCCGCCGGCGACCGGGTGCACCCAGACCAGGGCGGCGTGCTCGGGCACCTCGCCGGGCCGGAGCGCGTCCTGCACGGGGCGCAGCGTGCCGAGGTAGTCGAGGTCGGGCGAGAAGACGACGAAGTCGCCGAACAGGGTGGAGATCTCGACGCCGTGGAGGAGCAGGACGCCCTCGGCGGCGAGGGCCGGCCCGAGCTTGCGGAGGTCATCGGTGTCGCCGTGGTTGGTGAGCGCGACGGCCTCGACGCCGGCGTCCACGCACCAGTTGACGTACTCGCGGTAGGTGATGGCCGAGCAGCTCGACCCCGGGTAGGTGTGCGTGTGGAGGTCGACCAGCATCGGGCCCGAGTATACACTTGCGCCTGCCATGCAGGGGACACTGGAGAGCTTCAGCATCGTCGAGCTGCTTCAGATGCTGGGCACGGCCCGCCACACGGGCACCCTGCATCTCGAGTGTCCCGGCCGTCTCATCGACGTGCGCTTCGCGACCGGCCGCATCGGCGAGACGCGCGACTCCACCAGGGTGGCCACCGACACCGTGCTCGGCAGCCTGCTGCTGCGCCGCGCCCTCGTCAACGAGACGCAGCTCGACGCGGCCCTGCGCGAGCAGGAGCGCCACCCGCGCCCGGTGGGCACGATCCTCGTCGACCACGGCGCCCTGCACGAGCGCGACCTGCGCGAGGTGCTCGCGCGGCAGCTCGCCAACACCCTCGTCGCCGCGCGCACCGAGCTCTCGGGCGCCTTCGTCTTCGCCGCCGACCCCGACCCCAGGCCGGTCGACTACCTGACCATCGACACCCAGGCGGTGCTCATCGACATCTCGTCGGTCGCCGGCGACTACTGCCTCGCGGTCGAGGTGCTGGGCCAGGCCGACACGGTGGTCTTCACGAACACCGACTACGAGAGCCTGCCCGCCGGGTCGCTGACGATGGGGCGCGACGAGTTCATGGTGCTCGCGCTCGCCGACGGCCATCGCACCGTGCGCGAGATCACCGCGGCGAGCGGGCTCGAGGAGCTCACCGTGGTGTCCGTCCTCGGCAAGCTCTGCGACGCGGGGGTGCTGCTCGTCAAGGCCGAGCGCCAGACGCGCGCCGAGGCGGACGAGGAGCTGCGCGCGCATCGCGACAGCGTCTGGGCCGAGGTGAACGCCCTGTTCGACCTGGCGACGCCCGAGGACGAGGAGGCGGCGCGCACCGTGGCCGCGGCGCAGGTCGCCGCGGCGGCGACAGCAGCGCCTGCGGCCACCGCCGCTCCCCCCGAGGCGGCTGCCGATGCAACGCCGGAGGACGGCGCGCCGGCCCCCGAGACGACTCCCGTCACCCCGGTCGCGCCGCCGGCCGCCTCGGCTGCCGTCGAGCCCGCCGCCGCTGCACCCGCGTCGGACGACGAGATCGACTGGGACGTGCTCACGCCCGACTGAGGCAGCCGGCGCGGGGCGCTGCCGATGCTCGCGCCTCGCCACGACCGAAGACCGGCGCCGGCCGCTCTCCCTCAGGTGCGCCGGCCGCTCTCCAAGAGGTGCGCCGGGCCCCTGTCGCGGGCGGCCCCGTGACGGCACGTGCGGGCGCCGTGCACCCGAGGTGCCTGCACGAGCGTCGCTTCGACGACGCGTGCCGCAGTCGCCGCCGCCGCGGTGCCCGCGCCGGAGGGGCCGACGTGTGACGCGCCGTCCACCGGGACGCGACGGGGGCGGGGCGACTCGCGTCGCCCCGCCCCCGTCGCCAAAGCCCGCGGCCGCGCGGCCGCGGAGATCCGTCGTCTCGCCGCCGTCAGGCCGTGACGTCGCGCACGAGGTCCTCGAACGCCGCGATGTAGCGGTCGATGTCCTCGTCGGTGTGCGTGATGGAGAGCGTCCACTCCTCCTCACGACCGGGGGCGATGATGATGCCGCGGTTGATGTTGTAGAGCCAGGCCAGGGCGACGAGCTCGTGGTCCTGGGTCTTGATGAACGACTCGTAGTCGGTGATCTTGTCGAGGGCGAAATTGACGCAGCCCTTGGACGAGATGCCGACGGTGTAGCCGGGGAAGTCGTACTTCTCGCAGACCGCGTCGCAGCCGGCGATGATCCTGTCGTTGAGGTGGTTGAGGTGCTTGTAGGCGTCGTCGGTCATGACCTGCTCGAAGCTGGCGCGCGCGGCGGCCATGCCGAGCGGGTTGCCGGCGTAGGTGCCGACCTGGAAGACGGTGCCGTCGTTGACGACCGCCATGACCTCTTCGCTGCCGCCGATGGCGCCGGCGGGGGTGCCGCCGGCAAGGGCCTTGCCGAGCGTGACCATGTCGGGTACGACGCCGAAGCGCTCGACCGAGCCACCGCGGGCGGTGCAGATGCCCACCTTGACGTCATCGAAGATCAGGACGATGCCGTGCTTCTTGGTGAGCTCGCGGACACCCTCGAGGAAGCCCGGCTCGGGCAGCACGACGCCGAGGTTCATCATCGCGGCTTCCATGATGACGCAGGCCGGCGGGTTGCCCTCTTCGACCATGCGCTCGATGCGCCTGGTCATGTTCTCGAGGTCGTTGAACGGCACCGCGGCGGTGAGGTCGATCGAGCTCTGCGGGATGCCGGCGCCGTACGAGAGCGACGCGTAGTTGTCGCGCGGCCCGATCTTGCCGTAATCGAGAGCGCCGATGCTCACCATCACGTAGTCGTGATGGCCGTGGTAGGAGCCGAACATCTTGACGATGGGCTCGCGGCCGGTGAAGGCCCGGGCGACGCGGATCGCGTCCATCGTGGCCTCGGAGCCCGAGTTGACGAAGCGCCACTGGGGGAGCTTGAAGGCGCCGGCGAGGTTCTCGGCCATGATGATGGAGTCTTCGGTCGGCAGGGCGAACTGCGTGCCCAGCGTGGCACGCTTCTGGATGGCCTCCACGATGACGGGATGCGCATGGCCCTGCACCATGCAGCCGAAGCCGTTGTGGAAGTCGGCGATCTCCTGGCCCTCGACGGTCCAGATGTGCGGACCCTTGCCGTGGGTGAAGTAGATCGGGTAGGGGTCACGGGCCTGGTAGGTCGAGGCGACGCCCATCGGCATGTGCTTGACGGCGCGCTTGTAGAGCTCGTACGACTTGGGGGTCGACTCCTCGAGGCGCTTCTCTTCCTTGGCCGTGAGTTCGGCGATGAGCTTGCGGTTCGGTACGCACTCTGCCATGTTCCGTCAACTCCTTGTCGGGCCCCCGCCCGGGCACTCACGAGGGCGCCCGGCGGCGGGGCTTGGACACTCGATGCGGGGCGACGGGCGCGAACGCTCCGCCCCCACGCAGGTCGTCGATCTGCGAGTCACTGGCGCTGAAAGACCGGCTATCACCCTCTTCCGCTGCCCGGCGTCGAACGGCCGCTGCATCTGGTCGGTGACGACTGGTGCGCGTCGGCGTCCCCTCTGGGTCGCGCGCGGGGCGCGCGAGCGAGTCTATACCATGGACAACAGGGGTGTAGGGTTCGGCAACAGATTGGCGGTTTCGGCAGCCGAATCGGCAATACTGCGCCGTTCCTTCGTTCAGGGAGCGGTCATACGCGATCCGGGGAGGATCGGACCCCGACGCCGCCCTGAACGGGCGGGGGCGCCGGTCGGGGCGG
Organism: Thermoleophilia bacterium; assembly: GCA_035464075.1. Classification (GTDB taxonomy): domain Bacteria; phylum Actinomycetota; class Thermoleophilia; order UBA2241; family UBA2241; genus UBA2241. The sequence goes on from DATHSP010000181.1 coordinate 14,452, forward strand.
GGGCGCCGGTCGTGCCGTCGACCGCCGCTCTCGGTGGCGGCCGCCGTCGCCGTCCGCGACGGCCGCGTCTCGCGCGGACACCTCGATGTTTAGCTGATAGACGACGTGGCGACAAAGTTGATATACTTCGACTCAACTTTTGACCCGCGTCGTATCGTGGCACGTCGGCGACGTGCCCGCACGCAAGGAGGAGTCTGCATGGGCAAGGTCATCGGCATCGACCTGGGGACGACCAACAGCGCGATGGCCGTCCTCGAGGGCGGCGAGCCTACCGTCATCCCCAACTCGGAGGGCGGTCGCACGACCCCGTCGGTCGTCGCCTTCTCGAAGAGCGGCGAGCGTCTGGTCGGCAGTGTCGCCCGGCGTCAGGCCGTCACCAACCCGGAGAACACGGTGTTCTCCATCAAGCGCTTCATGGGCCGCAAGTACGGCGACGTCGCCGAGGAGATGACGATCGTGCCGTACCACGTCAAGGCCGCCGACAACGGCGACGCCTCGGTCGAGATCGGGGGCAAGTCCTACTCGCCGCCCGAGATCTCGGCGATGATCCTGCAGAAGCTGAAGCGCGACGCCGAGGACTATCTGGGCGAGAAGGTCAGCGACGCGGTCATCACCGTGCCGGCGTACTTCAACGACGCGCAGCGCCAGGCCACCAAGGACGCCGGCCGCATCGCCGGCTTCGAGGTCAAGCGCATCATCAACGAGCCGACCGCGGCGGCGCTCGCCTACGGACTCGACAAGGAGCACGACCAGACGATCCTCGTCTTCGACCTCGGCGGCGGCACCTTCGACGTGTCGATCCTCGACATCGGCGACGGTGTCTTCGAGGTCAAGTCGACCAACGGCGACACCCACCTCGGCGGCGACAACTGGGACAAGGCGGTCGTCGACTGGATGGTGGGCGAGTTCAAGCAGAGCCAGGGCATCGACCTGAGCAAAGACAAGATGGCCCTGCAGCGGCTCTACGAGGCCGCCGAGAAGGCCAAGATCGAGCTCTCGACCACGCAGTCGAGCAACATCAACCTGCCGTTCATCACCGCCGACGAGAACGGGCCCAAGCACCTCGACCTGACCCTGACGCGGGCCAAGTTCGAGGAGCTGACGCGGGCCCTGCTCGACCGCGTCGTGGCGCCGGTCAACGCCGCCATCAAGGACGCCGGTATGGGCAAGGAGAAGATCGACCACGTGATCCTCGTCGGCGGCATGACGCGCATGCCGGCAGTGCAGGAGAAGGTCAAGGAGCTCATCGGCAAGGAGCCGCACCGCGGCGTCAACCCCGACGAGGTCGTGGCCGTCGGTGCCTCGATCCAGGGCGGGGTCCTCGCCGGCGAGGTCAAGGACGTCCTGCTCCTCGACGTGACCCCGCTGTCCCTGGGCATCGAGACCAAGGGCAACGTGTTCACCCGCCTCATCGAGCGCAACACGACGATCCCGACCAAGAAGAGCGAGATCTTCTCGACCGCCGACGACAACCAGACCAGCGTCGAGATCCACGTGCTCCAGGGCGAGCGCCCCATGGCCCGCGACAACAAGACGCTGGGCAAGTTCCAGCTCGTCGGCATCCCGCCGGCGCCGCGCGGCATCCCGCAGGTCGAGGTCACCTTCGACATCGACGCCAACGGCATCGTCCACGTGAGCGCCAAGGACCTCGGCACCGGCAACGAGCAGAAGATCACGATCACCGCCTCGAGCGGCCTCGACGAGAAGGACATCGAGCGCATGATGAAGGACGCCGACGCGCATGCCGACGAGGACCGTAAGGCACGCGAGCTGGCCGAGACGCGCAACAACGCCGAGAACCTCATCTACTCGACCGAGAAGTCGCTCAAGGACATGGGCGACCGCGTCGACGCGTCCACGCGCGAGCAGATCGAGAAGGCGGGTGCCGAGCTGCGCGAG
>DATHSP010000182.1:0-2593 GCA_035464075.1 Thermoleophilia bacterium
CCGTCGAAGAGGACGCTCCCGCCATCGACGCGGTCCATGCCGCTCAGGGCGTACAGCAGGGTCGACTTGCCCGAGCCCGAGGGGCCCATGACCGCCACCATCTCGCCCTCGGCGATGTCGACCGATACGCCGTCGAGGACGTTGCGCTTCTCTGCGCCCTCGCCGAAGGACTTGACGATGCCTTGGCCGCTGATGATCTTGCGCATGGGCTACTCCCTGAGGTGCTCGGAAATCCGGATCCGTCCGGCGTCGGACGTCCCCGTCAGCGTGGCGAAGAGGGTCACGGCCGCCATCAGCAGCGGGCTGAGCAGGTAGGCGGACCAGGGGTCGACGACGAACGCGAAGGAGCCCGCACCGAAGGACGCGATCACCGCCCCCGCCAGCGCCTCGCCGACCGTGTTGGCCAGCAGCGTGCCGAGCAGGACGCCGACGATCAGGACGAGGGCGGAACGCGCCAGGTACTGCGTCCGGATGTCGGCGTTCGTGAACCCGAAGGCCTTCATGACGGCGATGGCGTAGCGGTCCTTGGCCACCAGCATCCGCATGAACAGCAGGGTGATCAGCAGGGCGAGCGCCAGGGCGACGGCGATCGCGGCAACCGCGGCCCTGCCGATGGCGCCGGTGGTCGCGCCGTAGGTCTGGCGGACGAACTCCTCGACGTCCGAGACCTTGGCGAAGTCGAACCTTCGGTCGTACTCGGCGACCTTCTCGTCCACCCGCGCCGGGTCCTCGAGATCGGCCGTGACGACGCTCCACATGGTGTCCGCCGAGTCGTCGGCGAAGACGGCCTTGGCCGACCTGCCGCCGTGGGTCACGTCGGAATACGTGCCGCTGACCGTGAGCGTCGTCTCCTGCCCCCCGACGAGCAGCGTGACGGTGTCCCCCACCCGCTTCCCCAGGCCGCTGGCGTTCAGCACCGACAGGGCGATCTCGTCCGCCGCTGCCGGCGCGCGCCCGTCGACGTAGCTCAGGGGGAAGACCGCGTGGTCGCCCAGTTCGACCTTGAGGTTCTCCTCGCTGCCGTCGGCCAGCCTCACGCGGAAGGACTTGGTGGTCAGCACGACGTGCCTGGCGATGGCTGGATCGGCCGCCATCGCGGCGGCGACGCTCGCCGCCTTGCCGGCGATGTCGTCGGTCTGCTGGATGTCGATGCGCAGGTCGACGTCGGCGACGCCCATGTAGGTGACGAAGCTCTCGGAGGAGATCGTGTCGTACAGGTTCTGCGGGACGATGACGATGAACGCGGCCAGCACCAGCACCGTCAGCATGGTCGCGTAGAGCTTCTTGCGGGCGAGGACGTCCTTCACGCCCAGGAGGACGTTCGTGCCGAGCAGCTTGTTCGTGCTCAGGCGGAGGCGCCGGCCGCCGCCCGTCTTTTCCTGGGCGATGCCGAAGCGGATGGCCTCGGCCGGGGCGATCCTGCGGAACCGGCCCAGGACGCCGTTGACGTAAGCGACGATCGCCAGGATCACCAGGCCGACGCCTACGACGCCCAGGAGCGGGGCCAGGGCGGCGTTCGCGCTCTCGCCCAGGTACAGCCGGATGTTGGCGAGCAGTGGGTCGCGGAGGGCGAAGGAGAGCGCGTACCCGAGCAGGCCGCCCGCCACCGCGATGGCCGCGTACTTCGCCAGGTAGATCCTCTTGATGTCCGACACGCGGAGTCCGATGGCCTTCATGACGCCGATCTCGCGGTAATCGTCCTCGATCTTCGCCAGCAGCGTGAAGCGGATGCACAGGAACGCGATCGCGATCACCAGCGCGCTGACGAGGAGCAGCACGGCGATCATCAGGCCGTCGGAGAGGCCGTTCAGCGTCCGGAACAGCGGGTAGGTGATGGTCGGTCCGTTCGCCTCGAGGCCCGCGGCGGTGTAGGCGGCCTCGAACGCGCCCAGCGCGGACGGGTCGTGCAAGCGGAACGCGATGAGGTACTCCACGCTGCCGAGCGGCCGGAGTGCCGCGTAGTCGTCGTGGCTGACCAGGAAACGCTTGGACGACGAGAGCAGCGGCTGCATCTGCGAGTCGCGGAGCGGCCCCGCGATGGTGAACGCCTTGCCCGCGACGACGAGCCTCTCACCGGTCCGCGCCCGGCCATCCTGCACGTACGTGAGGGGGACGTAGATCTCGCCATCGGCGACCGTGATGACGTTGCCGTCGAGGTCGAGCAGGAAGTCGAAGCGCTCGCCCTGGACGGTGAGGCCGTTGTCCTGGACGCTGTCGGCCAGCGAGCCGCCGGCGAACGAGAAGGCCGCGCCGTCGAGGTTGAGGAACTCCAGCGCCTGGAAGTCGGCGACCGCCTCCTGCGCCCCGGCGAACGCCGCCAGCCGGTCCAGGTCCAGGTCGCCGGCGTGCATCTGCATGAAGTGCGGCGTCTTCGCCCGGGTCATGAGCGCATCGATCGCGCCCGAGAGGTTGACGACCAGGATGGCCGCCAGCGTCACCAGCATCGCCGCCGCCGCCACGAACGCCACGGTCGTCAGCGTGATCGCCCGGCTCCGGAGCATGTCGTTGCGGATCGATCTGAGGAAGAGCACGCCTCACCCCTGTCTCTCGTGCAGCCTGCGTGAGGCCGCCGCCCGGCCGTCCGGATCGACCC
>DATHSP010000183.1:0-12816 GCA_035464075.1 Thermoleophilia bacterium
CGCGGCAGGACGTCCGCGCCGGGTCGCGGCGGGCGGCGCGGCCGTCGTCGTCGGCGTCCTTGCCGCCGCGGGGACATACGCCTTCACGGGGCGACGCGACATCTCCGCGGCGGGCGCCTACTTCCTGCGCGCCGGACCCGACGAGGCCGGCGGGCGCAACGTGGTGAACACGATCCTCGTCGACTTCCGCGCGCTGGACACGCTGGGCGAGATCGCCGTACTGGCGGTGGCCGCCGTCGGGGTCATCGTGCTCGCGTCGACCGCCCTGTCCGGTGCCGGCACGCGTGAGCGTTCCCTGATCCTGGGCGAGGCCACGAGGATCCTGACCCCGGGGATGGTCCTGCTCGCCGTGTACTTCCTTCTCCGCGGGCACAACGCGCCCGGGGGCGGCTTCATCGCCGCGCTCATCGCCGGGGCCACGCTCGTCCTCCAGCACCTCACCGGCGGCAGCGGGCAGCTGCGTCGCCTGCTGCCGGTCTCGCCGCCCGTGCTGCTGGGAGCGGGGCTGCTGCTCGCCCTCGCTTACGGCCTGGCGGGACTGCTGCTGGGGGGTCACTTCCTTCAGGGAGCGATCTGGCAGGTCGACTTCTCCGCCGGCACGGCGAAGGTCGCCGCCTCCCTGGTCTTCGACGTCGGCGTCTTCCTCGTCGTCCTGGGCGCCCTGGCCGCCTACCTGCGCGCCTTCGGGGGTGATGAGGGATGACGGCGGCGGCGATCGTCGGCGTCCTCGCCGCCGCCGGGACGTACCTCGTGCTGCAGCGCGGCCTCGTGCGCATGGCCCTCGGGTTCGTGTTGCTCGGCCACGCGGCCAACGTGCTGCTCGTCGTGTCGGGCGGCATCCACCGCCGCGGCGTCCCGATCGAGGGCGAGACTGTCGGCCAGGCCGCCGACCCGCTGCCGCAGGCGTTCACGCTCACGGCGATCGTGATCGGCTTCGGGATGACCGCCTTCCTCCTGGCCCTCGCCTTCCGCGCCCGGGGGGACCTCGGCGACGACGACCTCGAGGGCGAGTCGTGAGCTGGCTTCTCGTGCTCCCGATCGCTCTGCCTCTGGCGGCCGCGGCCGGGATGATGCTGGCTCGTGGCCGGCGGCCGGCGCAGCGGGTCATGTCGGTCGGCTGCGCCCTGGTCGTCCTCGCCTGCGCCGTCGCGCTCGTCTGGGCGACGAGAGACGGACAGGTGCTGGCGGCGGGCATGGGGGGCTGGCCCGCCAGGTTCCGCATCACGCTCGTCGCCGACCTCTTCGCCGCCCTGATGCTGACCGTGTGCGCATCGATGGTCGCGGTCTGTGCCCTGTTCGCCGCCGCCCGCGCGGAGGACGAGCAACCGTACTTCCACCCGCTCGTCCAGGTCCTCTTCGCCGGCGCCTGCGGCGCCTACCTGACCGCCGACATCTTCGACCTGTTCGTCTTCATCGAGGTCGCGCTGATCGCCTCCTACGTGCTCCTGACGCTGGGCGGTTCGCTGCGGCAGGTGCGGGCCGGCGCCGTGTACGTGACGACGAACCTGCTCGCCTCCACCGCCTTCCTCGCCGGCGTGGCCCTGCTCTACGGGACCGCCGGCACGGTGAACTTCGCGGAGCTGGCGGGTCAGGCCCGTGCTTCGGGGGAGGTCGCGGTGGCCGGCACCTTCATCCTCGCCGCTCTCGCCGTCAAGGGCGGTCTCGTGCCGGTGCACGGCTGGCTGCCACGCTCGTACCCGGCGGCGTCTCCCGCCGTGACGGCGCTGTTCTCGGGGCTCCTCACGAAGATGGGCGTCTACGCCATGTTCCGCGTCTATTGCACGGTCTTCCAAGGCGAGACGACCCTGCGGACGCCGCTGCTGGTGGCGGCGTCCCTCACGATGCTGCTCGGCGTCCTCGGCGCCGTGGGCAGGGAGAGGATGCGGGACATCCTCTCCTTCCACATGGTGAGCCAGGTCGGCTACCTCGTGATGGCGCTGGGCATCTCCGGCGTCGCCGGGCTCTCCGCCGGCATCTTCTTCATGCTCCAGTACATCGTGGTCAAGACGTCGCTCTTCCTGTGCTCGGGCGCCGTCGAGACCTTCGAGGGGACCGGCGCCCTGAGCGAGCTCGGCGCCGTCGCCCGCCGCCGGCCCGTGCTGGCGGCGGCGTTCGGGGTCTCGGCCCTTTCCCTCGCCGGCGTGCCGCCGCTGTCCGGCTTCTTCGCCAAGCTCGCCCTGCTCCAGGCGGCCTTCGGCGCCGACGACCACGCGGTCGCCGCGGTGGCCGTCGGGGTCAGCTTCCTGACGCTGTTCTCGATGGTCAAGATCTGGAACGGCGTGTTCTGGGGAGACCCGGCGGCGGAGCGGCGGAGACCGACCGCGACCCCGACGAGGGGGCGGGCGGCCGCCGTCGTCGCGCCGGCGGCCGCGCTCGCCGCGGTCGGCGTCGCGGTCGGCCTCGGGGCGGAGCTCCTGTGGACGCTGTCCGAGCGGGCCGCCCGTCTCCTCGTCGACCCGGCGGCCTACATCGAGGCGGTCCTGCGGTGAGGGTCGCCCTGAGAGTGGCCCTGCACCCCTGGCGCCCGGCCCTGGTGGCCGCCATCTACCTGTGGGACCTTGTCGCGGCGAGCGCCGTGGTGGCCTGGGAGATCGTGACGCCCGCCCACGATATCCGGCCCGGGATCGTGCGCGTCCCGCTGCGGGCGCGCACCGACTTCGAGATCGCCCTGCTCTCCAACATGGTCTCGTTCACGCCCGGTACGCTCACGCTGGGGGTCGAACGAGGCCGCTCCGCCATCTACGTCCACGCCCTGCACATGCGGAGCCCGGACGACGTGCGCGAGCAGGTCGGCCGGCTCGAGGCGCGCATCCTCTGGATGGTGCGATGATCGTCGTGGATCTCGCGCTGCTGGCGCTCGCCGCGGGCTTCCTCGCCGCGCTGGCCCGCGTCATCGTCGGCCCGGGCGTCGCCGACCGGGCGGTCGCGGCCGACGTGTGCTTCTACGCCGTCGTCGCCGCCCTGACCCTGCTGTCGGTGAGGCTCGAGGCCCCGGCGCTGCTGGACGCCGTCCTGGTCGCGACCATGCTCGGGTTCATCGCCACCATCTCCCTCGCCCGGCTCGTGAGGAGGAAGAAGTGACGGCGGTCGCCTACGCGTTCGTCGTCACCGGGGCGATCCTCATGGCGCTCTCCGGGCTCGGGGTGCTGCGCCTGCCCGACGTGCTCGCCAGACTGCAGGCCGGTACGAAGGCCGCCAGCCTCGGGCTCGCCTGCGTGTTCGCCGGCGCAGCGTTGCTCGAGCCGTCGGTCTCGGCCGTGGTCAAGCTGGCGCTCAGCATGCTCTTCGTGTTCACGACGGCGCCCGTCGCCGGCCATGTGATCGGGCGCGCGGCCTACGAGGCGGGCGTGCCGCTGTGGGAGGACACCTGGGTCGACGAGGCGCTCGTCGAGATGGGTGAGGACGAGGGCGCGGCCGGCGACGGGGGCGGAACGTCGTAGAAGGGCGAGGGCGGCGGCCCGGGTGTCGGCTCGGACAGCGGCTCGGGCGTCCGCCCGGGCGTTCGCGGGGGCGTCAGTCGAGGAGGCCGCGCAGGCACTGCGCCGCGCGGTAGGCCTCGAGCTTGACCAGCGTCTTGGCCTCGATCTGGCGGATGCGCTCACGTGTGAGGCCGAACTGCTGGCCGACCTCCTCGAGGGTGCACGGCTGCTCGCCCTTGAGCCCGAAGCGCAACTCGATGATCCGGCGCTCGCGCTGCGTGAGCAGCTCGACCACGCGCGCAAGCTGCTCACGCTGGACGGTCTCCCCGACCTCTTCGACGGGCGAGGGCGCGTCCTTGTCCTCGATGAAGTCGCCGAGCTGCGCGTCGCCCTCGTCACCGACCTGCTGGTGCAGGCTCGCGGGCTGCTGGCTGATCTTGAGGATCTCTCGCACCCTCTCGGGCGTCGTCTCCATCTCGGCGGCGATCTCCTCGTGCGTGGGCTCGCGGCCGATCTCCTGCAGGAGCTGGCGCTGCACGCGGATGAGCTTGCCGATGCGCTCGACCATGTGCACCGGGACGCGGATGGTGCGGGACTGGTCGGCGATGGCGCGTGTGATCGCCTGGCGGATCCACCAGGTCGCGTAGGTCGAGAACTTGAAGCCCCGCCGGTAGTCGAACTTCTCGACCGCGCGGATCAGGCCGAGGTTGCCCTCCTGGATGAGATCGAGGAGCGGCATTCCCCTCCCGACGTGCCGCCTGGCGATGCTCACCACGAGGCGCAGGTTGGCCTCGATCAGCCGGCGTTTGGCCTCCGGGTCGTGACGCTCGATGCGCTTCGCCAGGGAGACCTCCTCCACCGCCGTGAGCAGCGGCACCTTGCCCATCTCGCTGAAGTACACGCGCAGCGGGTCGTTCGAGGGCGACTTGACCGAGAGGTCGAGCTTGTGGATGACCTCCTCCTCGGCCACGGCCTCGACGCTCTCGTCGCCGGCCGCGGCTTCGCTCTCGATCACGTCGATGCCCAGGTCGGCGAACAGCGTGTGGATCTCCTCGATCTGCTCGGCGGTCAGGTCGACGTCGCGCAGGGCGTCGGCGATGTGGTCGCTCGTCAGGTAGCCCTGCTCGCGTCCCTCCTCGAGCAGGCCGTGGACGCCCTCCGCCTCGAGCCCGGCGGGGTCGGCGGAGCTGAGGCGATCTGCGGAGGACTCACTCACTCGGCGTCTCCTGCCTTTCTGTGTGTGCCTTGGGCGGCGGCCTGCTCCGGGGGACGCCGCGGGCGACTCGCCGGACACGCGGAGGCGTGACGGCGTGCGCGGAGTCGCGAGCCCGGCGGTGGACCGAGGAGCGGTCGGCGTGCGAACGGAGGGCGGAACTCCTGCAAGGATAGCACCAATCGGCGCTGCCGGGTGACGAGACCCGGTGCCGGGTCACGCGAGGCGCGCCCGCCACCGGTCAGCCCCTCCACGCTCCCGGGGCCCGGGGAGCGTCACTCCGCGGCAGCGGCGTGGGCGGCGTCAGCCGCCGTCGCTGCCGTGAACGGCAGCTGGGCGCCGTCAGCCGGCGTCGCCGCGGTCGGCCCCGGACGAGCTCCCGTGCCGCGCGTGCTGGGGCTCGTCCTCCTCTTCCGGGCCCTTGCCCTTCTCCGCCATCTCCGCCAGCCGGTCGGCGACGATGCGGTTGACCGTCCCGTCCGGGTACACGCCCTCGTCGTCGGGCTCGCCGGCCGGCACGCCGGTGAGCACCTCGATGCCCTCGTCGACCGTGGCGACCGGGTAGACGGAGAACCGGCCGGCCGCCGCGGCGTCGACGACGTCGTGGCGCAGCATGAGGTGCTTCACGTTGGCGGCGGGGATCAGCACGCCCTGGCCGCCGGTCAGCCCTCGAGCCTTGCACAGATCGAAGAAGCCCTCGATCTTCTCGTTGACGCCGCCGATCGCCTGGACCTCGCCGTACTGGTTGACCGACCCCGTCACCGCGAACGACTGTGCAAGCGGCAGGCGGCCGATGGCCGAGAGCAGGGCGTACAACTCCGCCGACGAGGCGCTGTCCCCGTCGACCTCGCCGTAGGACTGCTCGAAGACCAGGCTGGCGCCGAGCGACAGCGGGTGGTCCTGGGCGTAGCGGCCGCGCAAGAAGCCGGAGAGGATCAGCACGCCCTTCGAGTGCAGCTCGCCGCCGAGCTCGGCCTCGCGCTCGATGTCGATCACCTCGTCCTTGCCGATGTGGACGGTCGCCGTGATGCGGCTCGGCCGGCCGAAGCCGAACGTGCCGAGGGACAGCACCGACAGCCCGTTGACCTGCCCCACCTTCCGCCCGCCGGTGTCGATCAGCACCGTCTCGCGCAGCGTCTGGTCGAGCATGCGTGCGCGGACACGGTCGGAGCGGTAGATCTGGGCGTCGATCGCCTGCTGCACGTGCTCGACGCCCACCAGCTCCGCACCAGCGCGCCGCGCCCAGTGGTCCGACTCCTGCAGCAGGTCGACGATGGTCCGCATCTGGGCGGTGACGCGCTCCTTGTCCTCGACGAGGCGCGCGGCGTGCTCGACCACGCGGCAGACGGCCGGCCGGTCGAACGGCAGCAGGCCGGCGCGACGGGCGGTGCCGGCGATCAGGCGCGCGTACTTGCGCGTCGTCTCGTCGTCGCGCACGAACTCGTCGTCGAAGTCGGCGGCCACCTTGAAGTACTCGTCGAACTCGGGGTCACTCTCGGCCAGCAGGTAGTAGAGCTGCCGGTCGCCCATGAGGATGATCTTGAGGTCGAGAGGAACGGGCTCCGGCTCGAGTGAGACGGTGCTGGTCATGCTGAGCATCTGGCCCGGCGACTCGATGCGGATCTGGCGGAACTGGAGGGCGCGCTTCAACCCCTCCCAGGCGTAGGGGTTCGTCAGCACCTTGGCGGCGTCCAGGATCAGGTAGCCGCCGTTGGCGCGGTGCAGGACGCCCGGCTTGATGAGGGTGAAGTCGGTGAGCAAGGCGCCCATCATCGACATCTGCTCGACCCGGCCGACGAGGTTCAGGTACGAGGGGTTGCTCTCGTAGACGACCGGGGCGCCGGCGGCGGCGCCCGAGTCGACGAGGACGTTGACCTGGTAGCGGCGCAGGGCGGGCGCCCGCCGGAACGTGTCGGGGATCGGCAGGTTGGCGGCCGCACCCTCCTCGGGCTTCTCCTCGCCGGTCTCGAGGAAGTCGGTGAGGTGCTCGGCGACGCTGCGGCGTACGGCGTCGAGATAGGCCGCGACGTCGGGCAGCCCCTCGTACTTCGCGAGCAGGTCGTCGAGCAGGTCCTCCACGACCAGCCCGGTGACCTCCTCGTTGAGCTCGCGCAGGCGAGCCGCGAACTCCCTCTTCCAGCGCGGCGCCTGCAGGGCGACCTTCTGCAGCTCTTCCTGCAGCGCGTCCATCTCGTCCTTGAGGCGCTTCTGCTCCTCCTCGGGCAGCTTCTGGAACTCCTCGGGAGGAAGGACCTCACCGTCCCTCAGGGGGGCGAAGCCGAGGCCGGAGGGCGCGCGCAGCAGCGCGATGCCCCGGGCGCGCGCCCGCTCCTGCAGCCCCTCGAGGCTCTGCTGCTCGCGCTGCTCGAACTCCTCCTCGAGCGCGCGGCGCCGCGTGGTGTACTCCTCGCTCTCGAAGGCCGACGAGAGGCCGGTGCGCAGCTCGGCGACGAGCCGCTCCATGTCGCGCTTCAGCTCTATGCCCTTGCCCGCCGGCAGGCGCAGGGCGCGCGGGCTCGAGGGCTGCTCGAAGTTGTTGACATAACACCAGTCGTCGGGCGCCGGCTCGGCGGCGGCGCGCTGCTCGACGATGCGCTGGATCACCGTGTACTTGCCGGTGCCGCTCGGGCCCAGGGCGAAGATGTTGTAGCCCTCACGCTCGATGGTGACGCCGAGCTCGATGGCGGCGATCGGCCGCTCCTGGCCGATGAACTCGATGCCGTCGTCGAGATCGTCGGTCGTCGTGAAGTCGACGTGGGACAGCGTGCAGGGCGTGGAGAGCGCCTCGGGCGGCAGAGGGCGGACGGCGGCCACGTTGAGGTCCTTTCGATGGGCGCCGCGGGAGGTCGGCGCAGGTCGGCGGACGGGTCTATTCTATCGCCGGCCCGGAGACGCGGGGCGGGGCGTCACGCGGCCGCCGAAGCCGGCAGCGCGGCGCGGCCGGCAGCGCGACCGCCGACCCCGGGAGCGCTTCTCAAGACCGTGTTTAGAACGGTTATGATGTAGCTGGCAGGACCGCCTCCAGACACGACCGGTCGCACCCACGGCGAGGCGGCATCGTCACCGATGAGGACAGGGAGGTACGCCAGGGATGGCAGAGACGGCTATCGGCTGTGCGCGTCCTACGGGATCCGTCGTCAGCGCACAGCCCGCGAACGCAGACGACGCGCCCGCAGTCGAGCAGAAGGAGACACCCATGAGCAGCATCATGGTCGGCCGTCCGGCCCCGGACTTCACGGCGCCGGCCTACCACAAAGGCTCGTTCACCCAGGTGAAGCTCTCCGACTACCTGGGCAAGTGGGTGGTCCTCTGCTTCTACCCGGGTGACTTCACCTTCGTGTGACCGACCGAGATCTCGGCGGTCGCCGAGAAGTACGACGAGTTCCAGTCGCTGGGCGTCGAGGTGCTGTCGGCCAGCGTCGACTCGCAGTTCGTCCATAAGATCTGGGACGAGGAGGAACTCGCCAAGATGATCGAGGCCGGCGGCGTGCCCTTCCCCATGATCGCCGACGCCGCGGGCCACGTGGGCCAGGCCTACGGGGTCTATGACGACCAGGCCGGCGTGAACGTCCGCGGCCGCTTCATCATCGACCCCGACGGCGTCATCCAGGCCATGGAGGTGCTCACACCGCCCGTCGGCCGCAAAGTGGCCGAGACGCTGCGGCAGATCCGTGCCTACCAGCACGTGCGCGAGACCAAGGGCGCCGAGGTGATGCCTTCCGGCTGGGAGCCCGGCAAGAAGGTGCTGAAGCCCGGTCCCGAGCTCGTCGGGCACGTGTGGGAGGTCTGGGACCCGAAGAAGGACGAGTGACCCGGAGCGCTCGCTCCGCGTAGAGCCCGACACGACGCCGCCGCCGGGCCGACCCAGGTCGGCCCGGCGGCGGCGTCGTGCAGACCCGGGCGCGGCGGCGCCTTGCCGACCGGGGGCCGCCGGCGCGCCGGGTGCACGTGACGTCCCGGTGCCGCGGCCGGGCCACGGCCGAGCCGGCGGGAGCCGTGAGGTGAGGGCCGGCTACCTCGCGGAGCGGCCGCGCCGCGGGCGCGGGCACGGCGGCAGCGGCTCGTCGTCGGCGACGAAGCCCGCCGGCGCCACGTCCATGCACGATGCCGGGTCGCAGCAGGTGTGGCAGGAGCGCCGGATCGCCCGGTAGCCGAGCAGCGAGATGCCGGACGAGACGTAGCCGTCTTCGACCGGCTCGTCGTGCAGCAAGTCGGTGCTCAGGTACTTCTTGTTGTCGTCGGCGAAGACGGTCGCGACCACAGACCCGGGACCGAGCCGCTCCTGCACCAGCACGGCGCCAAGGAGATTGGCCCCGGACGAGATGCCGACCCCGAGGCCGAGCTCGGTGGCGAGCCGCTGCGCCATCAGGATCGCGTCGCCGTCGGCGACCAGCACGGGCTCGTCGAGGTAGTCCAGGTCGACGATCGGCGGGATGAACTCGTCGCACACACCCTGGATGCGATGCCGGCCGCCGGGCCCGCCGGCGAGTATGGCGGAGCTGGCCGGCTCGACCGGGTGGAGGCGGCAGCCGGGGCGCTTCGTGCGCAGGTAGCGCCCGACTCCCATGATCGTGCCGCCGGTGCCCACGCCGGCCACGAAGGCGTCGGGCTCGACGAAGGCGGCCTGCAGCTGCCACCAGATCTCAGGGCCGGTGGCGGTCGTGTGCGCGTCGCAGTTGTCCTGGTTCGAGAACTGGCGCGGCAGGAAGGCGTCGCCCAGCCGCGCCGCGGTCTCCTCGGCCCGGCTGATGCTGCACTGGAAGCCGCCCTCTTCGACGCTGACGAGGGCGATCTCGGCCCCGAAGCTGCCGATCAGCGCGCGCCGCTCGAGGCTCATCCAGTCGGGCATGAAGATGGTCACCGGGTGGCCCAGCGAGCGGCCGATGGCGGCGAAGGAGATGCCCGTGTTGCCCGACGTGGCCTCGATGATCGGCGCCCCGGGCCGCAGGGCGCCGCTCGCGTAGGCGCGACGCAGCATGTGGAGCGTCATACGGTCCTTGATGCTGCCCGTCAGGTTGAGGTGCTCGGCCTTGGCGTAGATGGTGCGCTCGGAGCCGTTCACCGCGAGCCGGATCTCGAGCAGCGGCGTGTTGCCGACCAGACACGAGATGCCCTCGAGCCGGCGGGCGGCCTCGATGTCGCGTGCGGTAGCGCTCATCCCTCGGCTCCTTGCGGCTTCATCGCGCGACTCCTTGCGGCTTCATCGCGCGCCTCCTCACGGTCTCTTCGCGCGACTCTCGACGACCTCTTCGCGCGACTCCCCGCACTCTCGGCACGCAGGCCCCTGCGGGCCCGGCGCGTGCCCGTTCGCTGGGGGAAAGGAGCATAGCAGACGTCAGATGCCCCCGGCTGGCGGTGCGGCGGCATGGAGGCTACCGTGTGCGCCAGGCCACCACGAGGGGAGGAATCCCATGACCGCGGAGACACACGAGATCGCGCGCGGGGTGCATTGGCTTCCGCTCCGCGGCGCCAATGTCTACCTGGTGTGCTCGGAGGGGTCGTCGGTGCTCGTCGACGCCGGCTACCCGGGCGGCCGGCAGACGATCGCGGAGGCGGCACGTCACTCGTGCGGCGCGAGCGGCCGGCCTGAGACGATCCTCCTCACCCACGGGCACCCCGACCACGCCGGCGCCGCCGCCGCCCTCGCCGAGGCCTGGGGCGTGCCGATCCTCGTCTCGGCCCCCGAGCTGCCCTTCGTCGACGGCACGTCGCTCTACCCGGAGCCGCTCGTCGCCTGGCTCTCCCGCGTGCTGCCGGGCCGGGCGATGGAGACGCTGACCCGGCGGAGCAGTCTGGGCGAGGCCGTCGCGCCGTTCGATCCGGCCGCCGGAGCGCCGTGCCTCCCCGGCTGGACGGCGGTGCCGACGCCGGGCCACACGCCGGGTCACGTCGCGCTGTTCCGGCCCGAGGACAGGACGCTGATCTGCGGCGACGCCGTCCTGACCATGCCGTGGTCGAGCCGCCTGGGCGGAGGAGGGACCGGCTGGCTGCGGGACCTTGTACGCGGCAGGCCACGTCTCTCGGGACCGCCGACGGTCTTCACCTGCGACTGGCAGGACGCCGCCGCGTCGGTCGCCGCCCTTGCGGACCTGGACCCGTGGGTCCTGGCGAGCGGCCACGGCCGGCCGCTCTGCGGCAGGCACGTGGCTCCGGAGCTGCGCGCGTTCGCGGCTCGGGTCGTGACGGACACACCCGCCTGACGCGCGGCCGGGCGCTGGCCCTCGGCCGGGACGCGTCGCCGGCGGACGGGGTGGCGCGACGGGCAGGCCCCTCGCCACCCCGCCCGCGGCGTCTCGCGACCCTCAATCCAGCGCCGCCGTGAGCTGCATCCGCAGGTCGGCGATCCACGCCACGCCGGCCGCCGCGACGCGCCGCATCAGCCGCAGGCCCAGGCGAGGATCGCGCTCGGCGATCTCCTCGAGCACGCTCGCCGGCACCTCGGCGAGGGCCGTCTCGCGCAGGCAGCGCGCCGTCGCCACGTAACGCCCGGGCTCGGAGAGGGACGTCCAGCCGAACGGCTCCGTCGGACCGCGATCGAACACCTTGATCTCGTGCCCGTTGGGGAGCTCGACCATGAGGCCCACGCGCCCCGACTCCACGACGTAGAGGTTGCGCGCCTCCTCGCCGTCCCCGAACACCACCTCACCGGGATCGTAGAACCGCTCCGTGGACCGGGACGTGATCTCGGCAAGCACGTCGCCGTCGAAGTCCCGGAAGAACTCGCAACGGCAGAGAACGTCGCCGGCGAGCCCGGCCTCGAGTTCCGCCACCACACACCCCCTTGCTCGCGGTTGGCTCCTGCCGCCTACATACCCGTCGACGGCACGGGGACGCGGCGGTCGCCGTCACGTCGCGCGGGCGCGTGCGAAGAGGCCCCGGCAGGGGGGACGTACTGACCCGGGGCCGCGTCGGGCGACTACTGGCCCGGGGCCGCATCGGGCGACGCGAGCATCTCCCCGACCTCGCGCGCCATCTGCTCCTGCCAGCGGGCGCGCGCCGGCGGCATCAGGTGGTACAGGTCGGCGAAGTCGTCGTCGCGCAGCTCGAGACTGCGCTCGACGTGGAGGTACGGCACGTCGAGCTCCGCCGCGACGCGCTCGACCGCGGCGCGGTACTCGGGCAGCACGCCGGCCCAGTCGCCGCCGGCGAACGTGTTCAGCGGCTGGTCGAAGAACACGGGCTCGAAGCCTCTCTCGCGCGCCAGCCGCACGAGCTCGCCGAGCACCTCGAGGTTGTACTCGTGGTTGGCGGCGTAGAGGGTGCGGTTGTCGCGCCACACCGACTCCAGGGTCAGGCGCTTCGCCAGAGGCGAGGCTGCGGTCGAGTCGGGGCCGTAGTAGTGCGGATCGTAGCGCAGTGCCACCCCCGGCGGAGGCCCGGTCCTGACCCGCTGCTGCACGTAGCCCGAGATGAAGTCGAAGGCGCCGGGCAGACCGCCCATCCACGGTGCCTCCATGCCGTAGAGCCGCGGTGCCAGCTCCTCGAGCCGCGTGCTGCGCAGCAGAAGAGGCCGCGAGGCGAGCAGGCCGGCGTCGACGTCCGCCGCGGTGTTGAAGCGCATCGGCGCCAGGCCGATCAGCAGCAGCGCCTCGCCGTCCGGCAGGTTGTCGACGATGACCAGGTTCTGGGCGAGCGACTGCGCGTGGTTAGCCAGGTTCACCGCCTTGACCGGCGTGCCCCCGTGGCGCTCGATCTGCGCGGCGAACGACCGCCCTCCGACGATCGCCTCCATCGCCCCGGAGCCGCCGAAGATGTAGACGGTCTGACCCTCGGGCGGGTCCTCCTTGAGCCGGTTCACCCTGTAGGCGACGTGGATGTAGTCGTCGTGGGTTATGCGCAGGAGGCGGCCTTCGGCGACCCCCGTCATACCGCCGCCGAAGAAGAAGTGCTGCACGCCGAGCACGGCCAGCAGGCACAGCCCGGCGGCGGCGAACAGCACCAGCGGGCTCCGCTGGAGGAAGCCGCGACGGAACGAGCGCCAGCGCGTGGCGCGCTCTGTCGGCTTGTCTTCCACGTGTCGCATCCGGTGGGTCGAACCCCGTTCGTCGAGGTGTCACTCCTGCACTGGGCACCGCCTATGGTAGTGCCAGAGACCACACCGGCGTGAACGCGGGGCGCGATGGGCGGCGCGGAGGGCGAGCCGGGTCGTCGCCGCAGACAGCCGGACCAGAGGCGGCGCGGCCC
>DATHSP010000184.1:0-4827 GCA_035464075.1 Thermoleophilia bacterium
CGATCACCGTCGAGTCGTAGTAGACCTTCATCCGCACGACCTTGCCGTCGCGGACGTCCATGACGATCGCCCCCGGGATCGAGAAGGCGTCCATGTCGATAGTCCCGTCAGTCCTCGTGCGCAGCACGGCCCAACCGGGCCCGAAGATGGGGGGCTCGATGGCGACCGTGAGCGACTCGACGCCCGCGACGCCCACGATCCGCGTCGTCCCCTCGTGCCAGGCCAGCACCGCATCCACACCGCGCAGGGGCCCGTCGGTGGAAGTGTCGAGGAACACGATGTCGGGGTCGTAGACCTTCTCGAGGGCGGCGAAGTCGCCGGTCCGCGAGAGCACCTCGCGCACCGTGTCGGCGACAGCTCGCGCCTCCTTCGCCGTGTCGTCGGCGCCGGCTGCAGCCGTCGTCGCCCTCCAACCCTTCGTGAACACGCCCGTCTCGTGCGGGTCGCCGATGATCTCCTCGTGCGTGATCTTGCCGTCGCTCACGGCGAGCATGTCGACGTACGGCGCCACCACCGTCGGATCGTCGGGATCGTCCATGACGGCACCCGAGATGACGGCGACGCCGGGCGCCACGTACACCTTCGCGTCCGGACTCCACCAGACGCTGGACTCCCAGATGCCCCAGGTGTACTTGGCCGTCATCAGGTCGTCGACCCGGGTGCGGTCGAGCCAGGCGTCGAGCGTGAACTCGGCCGCGTAGAACTCGGCCACTCGCGGCGACACGGCGCGATCCAGCACGGCAGCGAGGTACTCCCGCGCCAGCACTCGCGTCTCCTTAAGACCGTCGGCCCCGCGCTCCCAGCGCGTCGTCCCGAACCGCGTCAAGGTCGCGGTGGCCGACGGTGAGGGAGCCCTCGGCGCCATGGGCGAGCTCGCGCCCTGCCCCTGGCCCTCCGTGTCTGTCTCCTCGCCACAGCCGCACGCGGCGACGGCCGCCACGGCGAGCACGAGGGGCAGGACGAGCGCGAGACGCGCCGACCTCATCCTGCCTGCAGCGCGGTTCGTCACCCGAGTCGTCTTCGCGAGCATCTTCATCGCCGTACCCCTTTCTGCGCGACCGCCCCGGAGGCCGTTCCGCAGACCGTTCGCCGAGCTCTCCGCCGAACGACCTGGCCCTCCGCCTCTTGGGACACAGCGGGAGTTGCGGTCCTTCGGTCGCCGCCGTTGCGGCTACCGCCCGACTGCGCGCAGCGACTCGGCGATCATCACGAGCTCGCGCTCGCTCGCGGTGCCGGCTACGGTCAGCAGGAGGCCGTCCTTGACCGCCCACAGATGGGGCGTCGTGATCTTGGGCGCCACGACGACCATCGCCGTCGCGCCGGCGAAGGAGCCGGATCTGAGCGTCACCTCGTGGCGCATCAGCTTCGCCCAGGTCGGCTCGGGCTCGAACGGGTCCGTGTCGGCCACGTACTCCGGGTCCGCGACCCGCCTGGTGGTCACCGTGAGGGCGTCGAAGCCGCGCGCGTACTGGAGGGCGAAGACGCGGCGGCCCTCGACGAGGCCGTTGACGGTCGTCGAGCGGAGCGCGGCCGCCGCGCCGACCAGGGTGAAGCCCTCCGGCACGGCGTCGGGTGCGAGAGTGGCGTAGCCGTCGAGGCTCTTCGCGTCGCTCGGGTCCACGCGGCGGAAGCCCTCGTTGACACGCGTCGGGTCGGCGCCCTGCGGCGAGTCGAGCACGAAGACGCCACGCGGCAAGGGTTCGTCGAAACGGAGGTCACGGTAGCGCACCTCCACGACGACGATCTCGTCCTGGACCGCCTGGAAGCGGACGGGCAGAGACGTGGCCTGGTCGATGGTGAACACGTAGAGGGGCGAGGCCTGGGTCACCGCCGGGCGGGATGACCCCGAGGCGAGCGAGCAGGTGACGACCCAGGCCGGCCGGCCCTCGTAGGTGGCGACCTCCACCGCCGCCCCGCGCGCAGCCGCGAGCGCGCGCACGCCGGCGCTGAAGTCGTAGGCCGTGATGAGGCCGGCCCAGCGGTCGGGCGGGCCCATCGGGTGCTGCAGGCGCTCGATCAGGCCGCGCTGGCGAGAGTGCACACCGAGCGTCCCGGTCCGGGCATCGTAGGCCACGTCGTCGGTCACGCCCACGGCTCCCTCCGGGAACCATCCGGTCTGTGGCGCCCCGACGAGGGTGAGCCGGTAGCTGCCGTCGGCCCGCATCGCCAGGCGATAGCGGTCGGTGCGCGCCTCATGCGTCCCCTGCCACATGTCCCACTCGACGATCGTCAGCTCCACGTCCGCCTGCAGCGTGCGACCCGACGAGAAGGCGACGAGCGCCCGCTGCAGCACCTCGGCGGCGCTCACGGACTCGGGCCCCCTGCTCCCCGGCGTGCCGAGGAGTGTGACGGCGGCGATGAGCACGCAGACGACCGCCGCGGCGAGTCCGATGCGTACGGCCGGGCGGCGCGGGAGGAGCGCGAAGACACGCCGCCTGCTAGGCCGCGGCTCCACCGCGTGCGCCGCGGTCCGCACGGCGGCGCGGACGCGCTCGCGCTCGTCGTCGCTCGCAGGGGGCGGCTGCAGGTCGCGCAGCGCCTCGCGCAGCCGCCTGTCGAGATCGTCGTTCACGACTCCCCCTTGCCTTCCGATCCCTCGCCGAGGCACCGCGCCAGCGTCGTGCGAGCCGCCGAGAGGCGTGACGCGACCGTGCCCGGCGGGATCCCGAGGATGCTCCCGGCAGTGTGGTAGTCGAACTCCTGCTCCAGGACGAGGAAGACCACCGCGCGGTGACCGGGCGGGAGCGCCGCGAGCGCCGCCGCGAGCTCAAGGCGCCGGACGACCTCGTCGGCGGGGTCCGGCGCCTCTCCCGACTGCAGTCCGTCCACGTCGGGGACGGGGACAGTGCGATCGCGGCCGCGAAGCATGTTGAGGCACGTCCTGAAGGTGATCTGGTAGAGCCAGGTGCCGATGCTGCTGTCGCCACGGAAGCCGGGCAGGCCGCGGAAGGCCCGGACGGCGACCTCCTGCATCGCGTCGTCGAGGAGGGCCCCGTCCCCAAGGGTACGGTACGCCAAGCCGCGCAGGCGGTCCGCGTACTCGTCGTAGAGCCTGAGGAAGGCGTCGCTGTCGCCGTGCCGCGCGGCGTCGACGGCGTCGCGCGGCACGGCGCTGCGGGTCGACGTCCAATACCCGGCTGCCACGGCGGCGCCCCACTCGCTCGTGGCCACAGCGTTTGCCACAGGACCGTTCACCTCACAGTACACCTGGTACCGATGGGGGGAGCGTTGCGCAACGGACTCCCCAACCGTTGAGACACACGAGGACGGCCCCGGCTTCATTCGCTCCGCCGCTACGGGCGGGGCGCGGCCGGAAGGGGCCCTGGGCCCGAGCAGCCGAGCACACGGCGCGGCCCAAGCGCGCGGGCGCCCGGCCTTGACTTCCGGCCCTCCGGTGCGGCAGATGGTGGTCATCGCGCCGAAGGAGACCCGATGACCGAGTCCGTCATCCACCGGAACGAGAGCGACTACCCCTGGGAGCTCGACGCCGACGACGCCCACCGGGCCGCGCGGATCCGCGTGCGCACCTTCGTCTCGGGCGGGCGCACGGCGACGAGTGGCCTCAGCATGGGCGTCTTCGAGATGCCGCCGGGCGCCGTGCTCGACCCGCACAGCCACCACACGCAGGAGGTCTACTACGTGAGCGCCGGCGAGGCCGAGGTGTACCTCGACGGCGCCTGGCGGCCGCTGCGCACCGGTGACGTGGTCTACTTCCCCGGCGACGCCGTGCACGGCGCCCGCAACCGCGGGCCGGCGCCGTGCACGATCGTCTGGGTCTTCCCCGCCGACTCCTACGACGAGATCGAGTACTTCCCGGCCGGCGAGGGCCGCGCGACACCCGATTGACGCCCGCCACCGCACGGCCTCGAGCGACGCGGCCTCGCGACCTGCGGCAGCGCACCGGCGGAGGCTCGCAGCGCGGCGACGGGGATCAGCAGCAGCCCGAGCGCGAGGACTATCCGCCGCGACCACGGCATCGGGTCCCAGAACAAGGCGATCTTGCTGTCGACCTCGCGTCGCAGGTCGAAGTCCTCCGGAAGACGGAGGCTCAGGATGCCGCCCTCCCTGTCGGCGAGCACGAGGGCGTCGTTCTCGTTGGCCGTCGGCACCTTGCCGGGGTAGTCCACCCACATGTGGTCGATCGAGTTCCGCAGGTTGTACGGGATCCCCTTCGCCGCGAGCACGCTCATGAGGACCACGGCGCGCGCCTCGCAGTCGCCGCGGCCGTCCGCGACGGCCTCGGCCGCGGTGGGGAAGCGCCAGGGCACGCCGCCGACCTCCCAGTCGGTCGCGTACGGCAGGCGCCGGAGCACCTCGGCCTCGATCTCGCGGGGGTCGTCAGGCAGCTGCGCGGCGAGCCCCGAGACGGCGCCGGCGTCGGCGCGCGGCTGCGCGACGTTGCGGAAGCTGGCCACCAGCACGCCCGGGTCCGGATACAGCACCACGAGGGCCCACCAGAAGAGGAGGAAGAGCCGGGTGCCGCGAGAGAAGCTCATACCCCATTGTAGCCGCTGCCGGGGCCGGGCGAGCGTCCGAGCCGGGGCGCGGCAGCCGTGGGGCCCGCGAGGCTACGACAGGGCGGCGGCGAGCGACCCGAGAGCCCCCGGCGACGCTACGAGACGGCGGCGGCGGGCGACCGGAGTGCCCCCGGCGACGCTACGAGAGGGCGGCGGCGAGGAGCCAGACGAGCGGGAAGAGCACGAGCTGGTGCGTGAGGTAGATGAGCAGCGAGTGGCGCCCCAGAGACCCGAGCGACGCCGCCCGCCGCTCCCAGTCGGGCGGCGAGAACCGGCGCACGCCCTCGGCGTACCAGGTCCGCCCGGCGGC
>DATHSP010000185.1:0-27827 GCA_035464075.1 Thermoleophilia bacterium
GTCAGGCCTTGGCGGCGGCCTTCTTCTTGCCGCCCTGCTTGCCCTTCTTGCCCTTGGCGGCCTTCTTCCCGGCGCCGGCCTTCTTGCGGGGTTTGGCCGAGGCTTTGCCGGCCTTGACCGCCTTGCGGTCGTCGTTGAGGCGGTCGAGGCCTTCCTTCTTGCCGTGCTCGCCGATATAGGCCTGGGCGATGTCGCACTTCTTGCAGCCCTTGCCGCAGCAGTCCTTCCACTCCTTACGGCTGAAGCGCTCTCTGAGCTCCGCCGGCATGTGCGCTCCTCTGTCCGGGGACGGCCGAGTCGTGCCCGGGGGATACCCTCGCGGCGGACCTGACGAACCCCCAGCCGCGCGACGTTCCGCGTCGTCCACCCCCAGGCTCGCCTGTCGGCCGGTCTGGCGCCCCGCAGCAGAGTCGCCGGGTCAACGGTGATGGTAGTCTTCACGCCGAGACACGATGTCCATCCATCGCGCGTGGTCATGCTCAGCCCCTGGCTGTCGGAGGAGATCATATGAACGTGCTCGATGAAGGGGTCGGCCCCCTCTTCACGGACCCCGACCCGGACGCGGCCCGCGAGTTCTTCCGCGGCAAGTCGCGGGCCATGGTCGACAAGCGCATGAGCGTGAAGGAGGCGGTCGACAGGTTCATCCCCGACGGCTGCTACTTCGCCACCGGCGGGTTCGGCGCCAACCGCATCCCCAACGCGATCTGTCACGAGGTCGTCAGGCAGCGCCGCACGGGACTGGGCTTCTCGGGCCACACCACCACCCACGACTTCCAGGTGCTCTGCGCCGGCAAGTGCTTCGACAAGCTGGACGCGGCCTACATCGTCGGCCTCGAGGCCCGCGGGCTCTCGCCCAACGCGCGCCGTTACATGCAGTCCGGCGAGGTCCAGGTGGCCGACTGGAGCAACTACGCCCTCGCCGCCCGGCTGCGCGCGGCCGGCGAAGGCGTCTCGTACGGGCTCACGCGCAGCATGCTCGGCACCGACACCTTCAAGCGTTCGGCGGCCAAGGTCGTCGAGTGCCCGTTCACCGGCAAGAAGTACGCCGCCGTCCCGGCCCTCTGGCCCGACGTGGCGGCGATCCACGTGCACCACGCCGACATGTTCGGCGACTCGGTCATCCGCGGCATCTCGATCGCGGACTACGAGCTGGCCCGTGCGGCCAAGCACCTCATCATCACCACCGAGCGCATCGTCGACCAGTCGGTGATCCGCGACGACCCGACGGCGACGTCGATCCCCTTCTACCTCGTGGACGCGGTCGTCGAGGTCCCCAACGGCAGCTACCCGGGGAACATGCCCTACCTCTACTTCTCCGACGAGGAACACCTCGCGGAGTGGATGAGGGTCGAGAAGGACCCGGACGAGTTCGAGCGCTTCCTCGACCACTACATCTACGGCGTCGCGACCTTCGAGGAGTACATCGAGCGCTGCGGCGGCGCCGAGCGCCTCGAGAAGCTGTACAAGATCGAGAACCTCATCGCGGACTGACGGACGGCCGAGCGCGAAGGAGCCGGAGGATATGGCACCCGACTACAACATGATGGAGCTGATGATCAGCGTGGCCGCGCGGCACCTCGAGGACGGCAAGACGGTGGCCGTGGGCACCGGCGCCCCCTGCGCCGCCGCCATGCTGGCGCAGAAGACGAACTCGCCGAACCTCGTGGTCATCTTCGAGGCCGGCGGGGTGGCGCCCCTGCTGCCCGAGATGCCGATCTCGGTGGGCGACTCGCGCACCTTCTACCGGGCGGTGATGGCGGCCGGCATGGTCGACGCGATGACCACGTGCGCCCGCGGCCAGGTCGACTACGCCTTCCTGGGCGGCGCCCAGATCGACAAGTACGGCAACATCAACTCGACCTGCATCGGCGACTACCACAAGCCCAAGGTGCGCTTCCCGGGGAGCGGGGGCGCCAACGACTTCGCCTCGCTGTGCTGGCGCACCATGATCATGACGGTGCACAGCAAGACCCGGTTCGTCGAGACCTGCGACTTCATCACCTCGCCCGGGTTCCTCACCGGCGACGGTGCGCGGGAGGCGGCCGGCCTGCCCGAGGGCGGCCCCTACAAGATCATCACCGACCTGGGCGTGATGGGCTTCGACGAGAAGACCAAAGCGATGAGGATCGACGCCCTGCACCCCGGCGTCGACGTCGAGAAGGTGCAGAGCGAGACCGGGTTCGAGCTGATCGTGCCCGACGAGATCGGCCGTACCGAGCCTCCCACCGACGAAGACCTGAGGATCCTGCGCGACGAGGTCGACCCGCTCAAGCTGGTCATCGGCCGCGCCTGACGACGGCCGCGGCGGGGCGGTCTGCCGAGGCGCGCGCGGGAGCGCGCGGCGGCTGGGGAGACCGCCCCGCCGGGCGGCTTTGTCGCCTCGTCGCGGGCCTGTATACTCCCGACGGCCCAGCGTCCGAAAGGGAGGGTGAGATGGCGGGCGTCAAAGGCGCAGCCGTCGTCGGCGTGATCGGCGGTTCCGGCTTCTACGAGTTGCTCGAAGGAGCCCGCGAGGTCCATCTCGACACCCCCTTCGGGCCCCCGAGCGACAGCTACTTCCTCGGCGAGATCGGCGGCGTGCCGGTCGCCTTCCTGCCGCGCCACGCGCGCGGCCACCGCATCCTGCCCTCCGAGGTCAACTACCGGGCCAACGTCTGGGGCATGAAGAAGCTCGGCGTGCGCACGATCCTCTCGGCCAGCGCCGTGGGCAGCCTGCGCGAAGAGCTCGAGCCGCTGCACATCGTCGTGCCCGACCAGCTCTACGACCGCACCAAGGCGCGGCCCAGCACCTTCTTCGGCGCGGGCGTCGTCGTGCACATGGGCTTCGCCGACCCCTTCTGCCCGTACGTCTCCGAGGTCGTCGTCGAGCAGGGCCGCGCGGTCGGCGCCACCGTGCACCAGGGCGGCACCTACGTCTGCATCGAGGGCCCGCAGTTCTCGACCCGCGCCGAGTCCAACGTGTACCGGCGCCAGGGCTTCGACATCATCGGCATGACCAACCTGCAGGAGGCGAAGCTGGCCCGCGAGGCCGAGCTCTGCTACGCGACGATGGCGCTGGTCACCGACTACGACGTCTGGTACGAGGGCGAGGAGGACGTCTCGCTCGAGCAGGTCCTCGCCAACGTGCGCCGCAACGTCGAGACGGCGCAGGCCATCGTGCGCGCCGTCGTGCCGGCCCTCGACACGGCACGCGACTGCTCGTGCCACCACGCCGTCGAGCACGCGATCAACACCCCGGCCGAGCTGATCCCGGCCGAGACCAGGGTCAAGCTCGACCTGCTGATCGGCAAGTACCTGGGGTGACATCTGGGCTGGGGCGCTCGCCCCACCCGGTCATGACTGGACCGCCGCGCGGCCCCCGCCGTGCGGCGTCATGCGGGCGCCGGCCTGTGCCGGCCGCGAAAGGAGAGGGAAGTGGGAGACTGGATCTCTGACAACGCGATGCTGTTCGCGGTGCTCTGCGCGCTCGTCGCCGTGGTCTACGGCGTCGTGCTCATCCGCTGGCTGCTCGCACTCCCGGCGGGCAACGCCAAGATGCAGGAGGTCGCCGGCGCGGTGCAGGAGGGCGCCAAGGCGTACCTCAACCGCCAGTACCGGACGATCGCCATCGTCGGCGTCGTGGTCTTCGTCATCCTCTTCGTGGCCATGGGCCTGCAGAAGGACTGGACGTACGGCTGGCACGCCGCCGTGGGCTTCCTCGTCGGCGCCGGCCTGTCGGCCGCCGCGGGCTACATCGGCATGATGGTCAGCGTGCGCGTCAACGTGCGCACCGCCGAGGCCGCCCGGCAGGGCCTCGGCCCGGCGCTCAAGGTCGCCTTCCGCGGCGGCTCCGTCACCGGCATGCTGGTCGTCGGCCTCGCCCTGCTCGGCGTCGCCGTCTTCGACTGGATCACCGACGACGTCGCCGCGCTCGTCGGCCTCGGCTTCGGCGGCAGCCTCATCTCGGTCTTCGCCCGCGTCGGCGGCGGCATCTACACGAAGGCCGCCGACGTCGGCGCCGACCTGGTCGGCAAGGTCGAGGCCGGCATCCCCGAGGACGACCCGCGCAACCCGGGCGTCATCGCCGACAACGTCGGCGACAACGTGGGCGACTGCGCCGGCATGGCGGCCGACCTCTTCGAGACCTACGCCGTGACCGCCGTCGCGGCGATGCTCCTCGCCTACCTCACCTTCAAGACCAACGTCGCCGTGACCGGCGTCGGCGAGAACCTGCTGATCCGCCTCGACGCCGACGTCATCTACAAGCCGGCGATCTACTACCCGCTGGTCCTCGGCGGCGTCTCGATCATCGCCAGCGTCATCGGCATGTTCTTCGTACGCCTCGGCAAGTCCAACAACATCATGAACGCCCTCTACAAGGGCCTCGGCGCGGCGGCCGTCATCGCCATCGCGCTCTTCTACCCGGTCACCTACTGGATGCTCGACGACGCCCCCGCGGTGTTCGGCATCCCGAGCGTCAACAGCCTCTTCGGCGCCGCCGTGACCGGCATCGTCGTCACCGCCCTCATCGTCGTCATCACCGAGTACTTCACGGCGACGCGCTACAACCCGGTCAAGAGCATCGCCGCCTCGAGTGTGACCGGCCACGCGACCAACATCATCCAGGGCCTCGCCGTCGGCATGCAGTCGACCGCCCTGCCGGTCATCGTGATCGCCGCCGGCATCCTCGTCAGCTACCAGTTCGCCGGCCTCTACGGCATCGCCGTCGCCGTCATGTCGATGCTCTCCATGACCGGCATCATCGTCGCCATCGACGCCTACGGGCCGATCACCGACAACGCCGGCGGCATCGCCGAGATGGCCGACCTGCCCGAAGAGGTGCGCAACACCACCGACCCGCTCGACGCGGTCGGCAACACGACGAAGGCCATCACCAAGGGCTACGCCATCGGTTCGGCCGGCTTCGCCGCTCTCATCCTCTTCGTCTCCTACACCAAGGACCTCGAGGCGCACTTCCTCGAGAAGTACGACTTCCAGGGCGCCCTCTCGTTCATGATCGACAACCCGTGGGTGCTCGCCGGCCTCTTCCTCGGCGGCCTGCTCCCGTACCTCTTCGCCTCGCTCTGCATGAAGGCCGTGGGCAAGGCCGGCGGCGAGGTCGTCGAGGAGGTCCGCCGCCAGTTCCGCGAGATCCCCGGCATCATGGAGGGCACCGCCAAGCCCGACTACGGGCGCGCCGTCGACATCGTCACCAAGTCGGCGATCCGCCAGATGATGCTCCCGGCGGCGATCCCCGTGCTCACGCCGATCATCGTCGGCATCGCCTTCCGCCAGCACGGCTTCCTCGTGCTCGGCGGCGTGCTCATGGGCACGATCATCACCGGCATCTTCCTCGCCATCTCGATGACCTCGGGCGGCGGGGCGTGGGACAACGCCAAGAAGCTGATCGAGGACGGCGCCTACGGCGGCAAGGGCTCCGAGGCCCACGCCGCCGCCGTCACCGGCGACACGGTCGGCGACCCGTACAAGGACACCGCGGGCCCGGCCATCAACCCGATGATCAAGGTCATCAACATCGTCGCCCTGCTCGTGATCCCGTTCCTGATCCAGTAGGGCTCGGCAGGCGCGAACGAAGCGCGGACGGGGGCGGGCGGCGCCGGCAGGCGCCGCCCGCCCCCGTCCCGTCTGACCGCTCGGCTGCGGTGTCGATGCCAAGGGCCGGGCCCGCGTCTTCACACCATCTTGAGATGCGGCGGGCACGTCTTGACGCTCTCTTCACAGCGCGGCGCGCAAGCTCTCCAGACTGCTCCGAGGGCCGCTTGTGGGGCCCCCGGCGTGGTGCTACATTCGGACTCCAGGCCGGCGCCCGCGGCGCCGGCCCTTCTGTGAATATGCGCACCACCCGACAGATCTTCACCATCGTGGCCGCCGTGCTCGGCGTCGCCCTCGTCGTCTACGGCGCGTCGGGCGGGCTCTGGCCACTCTCGATGCAGCTCATCGCCGGCGTCCTGCTCCTCGTCTACGCCGTGCTCCGCTGGCGCACGCTGTAGCGCGCCACCCTTCGCCGACCGCACGACGACACCCGCACGCCCGCTCGAGGTAGCGCATGGCCAGACGCAAGCACAGAGAAGGGGAGAGCCTCAAGAAGGTCCTCGGCGTGCCGGCGCTCTTCAGCACGGCCTACGGCAACGTCGGCTCGTCGATCTACTACGCCCTCGGCGTCGTCGCGCTGTACGCGATGGGGGCGACGCCGCTCGTCTTCGCCCTGACCGGGCTGCTCTTCGTCACCACGGCCTGGTCGTACGCCGAGGCGACGGCGATGGTGCCCGAGGCGGGCGGCTCGTCGAGCTTCGCCCGCCGTGCCTTCAACGAGTTCGTCAGCTTCGGCGCCGGCTGGGCCCTCATGCTCGACTACATCGTCACCATCGCCATCTCGGCCTTCTTCGTGCCGCACTACCTCGCCGTGTTCTGGCCGGCGCTGCGGACGTACCCCTACGACACCGTCGTCGGCATCGCCGTCATCCTCGTGCTGGTGGCCATCAACGTGATCGGCATCAAGGAGGCGGCGAGACTCAACATCCTGCTCGCCGCCCTCGACCTCGCCACCCAGGTGCTGATCATGGTCATCGGTCTCGTCCTGTTGCTGCAGCCGCGCATCCTCATCGATCAGATCGATCTCGGCACGACCCCGACCTGGACCCAGCTGCTCTACGGCATCTCGATCGGCACCATCGCCTACACCGGCATCGAGACCGTCTCGAACATGGCCGAGGAGGCCGCCAACCCCGACAAGGACGTGCCGCGGGCGATCAACATGGTGCTGGCCACCGTGCTCGTCGTGTACATCGGCATGGCGCTCGTCGCCCTCTCCGCCATGCCCGTCGGTTCCAACACCCTCACCGTCGACCCCGCGACCAACCGGACGGTGGCGACCGCGGCCGTCCCCGGCGAGCCCGAGGGCACCTTCGTGCTCGCCGCCGACCCCGAGCAGCCGGTCTTCGTGCCGGTCGAGCCGCGGGGCGACGGCTACGTGATCCCGCCCCAGGCCCCGACCGGCGAGGTCTATCAGGAGGGCGACCGCTGGGTCACCGTGCTCTACGGCACCCAGCTCGGCAGCGCCTTCGTCGAGGACCCGGTCCTGGGCGTCGTCAAATTCATGCCCGACGAGCTCGCGTGGTTGCGGGGCATCCTCGCCCCCTGGGTCGGCGTGCTGGCGGCGACGATCCTCGTGATCGCCACCAACGCGGGGCTCATCGGCGTGTCGCGCCTGGCCTACTCGCTGGGCCTGCACCGTCAGGTGCCGCCGGTGCTCGGGCGCATCCACCCGAAGCGACTCACGCCGTACGTGGCGATCATCCTCTTCGGCATCGTCGCCTGTCTCCTGATCATCCCGGGCAGCACGAGCTTCCTCGCCGACCTCTACGCCTTTGGGGCGATGATCTCGTTCACCACCGCACACGTCTCGGTCGTCGCGCTGCGCATCAAGGAGCCCGACACCCCGCGCCCGTTCCGCAGCCCGCTCAGCCTGCGGGTGCGCGGGCACTCGCTGCCGCTGCTCTCCATCATCGGCGGCGCCGGCACCTTCACCGTGTGGGTCGTGGTGGTGGCGACGCACGCCGAAGGCCGCCTGATCGGCTTCATCTGGATGGGCGTCGGCATCGCCACGTACGTGATCTACCGCAAGGCGAAGGGGTACTCGCTGACGCGCACCATCGCCCGCGTGGTCGTACCGTCGTCCATGCAGGCCGACGTCGACTACGACCGCATCCTCGTGCCGGTCGTCGGCACGCGCATCACCGACGAGATGATGGTGCTGGCCTGCCAGCTCGCGACCGAGAAGAAGTCGGCCATCGACGCCCTCTACGTGATCGAGGTGCCCATGAACCTGCCCCTCGACGCCGCGCTCCCCGAGCAGCGGGCGCGAGCCGAGCGCGTGCTGGGCGCGGCCGGCCTCATCGCCGAGCAGTTCAAGGTGCACTTCGACCCCATCATCGTGACGGCGCGTCACGCCGGCCGGGCGATCGTCAAGGAGGCGGTCGAGCGCCGCTCCGAGGTGATCATCATGGGCACGGTGAAGAAGCGCCGCATCGCCGATCGCGCCTTCGGCAGCACCGTGGACCACGTGATCGACCATGCTCCGTGCGAGGTGCTCCTCAACCTCGTGCAGCGCGACTACCGCACCGACGGCGCGAGCCTCGGGGAGGGGCCGCCCGCGGCGGCGCCGGCGGCTGCGAACGGCAAGCCGGCTGCGGGAGACGAAGCGGTCGCGAAAGGCGCGCCGGCCACCGGCGTGGGCCGGCCGGCCGACGCGCAGGCGCCCGGCGGCGCGGGCTCCGAGGCCCCGCGCGGGCCCGAGGCCCTCTGAGCCGCGCAGCCGCCCCGGGCCGCGCGTCTCGCCCGAGCGCGCAGCTTGCCGGTCTCGAGCCTGCTATCATCGCGCCTTATGGAGGGGCGGACGCCGCGCCGCGGCGCCCGGACCACGCCTTGGGAGCCGACGATGACGCCGCGCCCCCGATGTGAGCTGAATGGCGCGACGAAAGCATAGAGAGGGGCAGGAGCTCCACAAGGTCCTCGGCGTGCCGGCGCTGTTCAGCACCGTGTACGGCAACGTGGGCTCGTCGATCTACTACGCCCTCGGCATCGTGGCGCTGTACGCGCTCGGCGCGACGCCGCTCGTCTTCCTCGTCACCGGGGCGCTCTTCATCACCACCGCCTGGACGTACGCCGAGGCGACCGCCGCCCTGCCCGAGGCGGGGGGCGCGTCGAGCTTCGCGCGACGCGCCTTCAACGAGATGGTCAGCTTCGGCATCGGCTGGGGCCAGATGCTCGTGTACGTGGCGACGATCGCGATCTCGGCGCTGTTCGTGCCGCACTACCTCTCCGTTTTCTGGCCGATCCTCCTGCAGTGGCCGTACAACGCGATCGGCGGGATCCTCACGGCCGTGGCCCTGATGGTCATCAACGTCATCGGCCTCAAGGAGGCGGCGCGCCTCAACATCGTGCTCGCGCTCCTCGACCTGGTGACGCAGGTGCTCATCATGCTGATCGCCTTGGTGCTGCTCCTGCAGCCGCGACTGCTGATCGACCAGATCCAGTGGGGCATCGCCCCCACCTGGAAGGACCTCCTGTACGGCATGGCGATCGGCACCGTGGCCTACACGGGCATCGAGACCCTGTCGAACATGGCCGAGGAGGCGACCGACCCCGGACGCACGATCCCGCGCTCGATCAACTACGTCATCGTCGTCGTGCTGGTCGTCTACATCGGCATGCCGCTGGCCGGCCTCTCGGCGATGAACGTCGGCTCCAACACCGTGCCGGTCGACCCGGCGACCGGGCTCACCGTGCCGGTCGCGGCCGTCCCCTCGGAGCCCGACGGCACGTACGCGCTGGCCTCGGACCCCGAGCAGACGGTCTACGTGCCGGTCGAGCGCGAGGGCGACGGCTACGTGATCCCCGAGCAGGAGCCGAAGGGCGAGGTCGTGCAGACGGCCGAGGGGCCGGTCACCGACCTCTACGGCACGCAGCTCGGCTCCAACTACGTCGAAGACCCGGTGCTGGGGCTCGTGCGCTTCCTGCCCGACGAGATCGGCTGGCTCAAGGCGATCCTCGGGCCCTGGGTCGGCATCCTCGCCGCCACGATCCTGGTGATCGCGACGAACGCCGGGCTCATCGGCGTCTCCCGGCTCACCTACTCGCTCGGCCAGCATCGCCAGCTGCCGCCGATGCTGGGCCGCATGCACGCCAAGCGGCTGACGCCGTACGTCTCCATCATCGTCTTCGGGTCGATCGCCGCGGTGCTCATGATCCCCGGGAGCACGGGCCTGCTCGCCGACCTGTACATCTTCGGCTCGATGATCTCGTTCACCGCCGCCCACCTCTCGGTCATCGTGCTGCGCTTCAAGGAGCCCGAGCTCGAGCGGCCCTGGCGCCCGCCCTTCAACATCCCGATCCGAGGGACCAGCGTGCCGCTCACGTCGGTGATCGGGGCGCTCGGCACGTTCAGCGTGTGGCTCGTGATCGTCGCTTTCCAGGGGTACAGCCGCATCATCGGCTTCGCCTGGCTGGGTGTCGGGTTGCTGATGTACGTGGTCTACCGCCGCGCCAAGGGCTACCCGCTCACGCGTACGGTGCCGCGCACCTCGATCCCCATCACGATGCAGGCCGACATCGACTACGACCAGATCCTCGTGCCGATCGTCGGCTCGCGGATCACCGACGAGATGATGGTGCTCGCCTGCCAGCTCGCGACCGAGAAGCAGTCGTCGATCTACGGTCTGTACGTGATCGAGGTGCCCATGCACCTGCCGCTCTCTGCGCGGCTCGTCGACGAGCGGGAGACGGCAGGCAAGGTGCTTGCGGCGGCCGGCCTCATCGCCAGCCAGTTCAAGGTGAAGTTCACGCCCATCGTGATCACCGCGCGGTCGGCCGGGCGGGCGATCGTCGACGAGGCGACGACGCGCCGCTCCGAGGTCATCATCCTCGGCAGCGTGAAGAAGCGGCGTGTCGCCGACCGGGTCTTCGGGCGCACGATCGACTACGTGCTGCAGCACACCCCCTGCGAGGTCATCGTGAACCTGGTGCCGCGGGACTACCCGACCGAGGGTTCGGCCGACGGCGAGTCGACGAAGGGCGGCGACACGACCACGAACGGCGGCGACACGGCGACGAACGGCGATGCGCCGCCCGCCGCCGAGAACGGGAACAGAAGCGAAGGGTAGGGTAGCGGGCCGCCGCGCGGGCGCACCAAGCGCTCCGCCGGCCAGATGCGCCCGCGCCCTCGAGATCTGAGAGGTGAAGATGCACGTGGTGATCGCAGGATGCGGCCGTGTCGGCTCCGGCCTGGCGCGCGACCTCGTCGCCCAGGGCCACGACGTGGCCGTCATCGACGAAGCGGCCGAGTCGTTCTACCTGCTCGGCGACGACTTCCCCGGTGAGTTCGTCCACGGTCGCGCGCTCGACTGGGACGTCCTCCGGCAGGCCGGCATCGCCAGGGCCGACGCCTTCGTCGCCTGCACCGACGGCGACAACACCAACCTGGTCTGCCTGCAGATCGCGCAGAAGAAGTTCGGCGTGCGCTGCTCGGTGGCCCGGGTCTACGACCCGTACCGGGCCGAGCTCTACGCCAAGGCCGGGATGCGCACCTTCTGCCCGACGAGCGACGTGCGTAACGCGCTCTTCGAGACCGTCATGTCGTGCCAGGTCGGGGAGGGCTGACCCGTGTTCGTGCTCATCGTGGGTGGGGGCAAGGTCGGTCTCAACACCGCCCGTCAGCTGCTGCAGCTCGGTCACGAGATCGCCCTCATCGAGCAGCGCAAGTCACGCTTCGACCTCATCGCCGAGGAGCTCGGCGAGGCGCTCGTCTTCGGGGACGGCACCGAGGTCTGGGTGCTCGAGCGGGCGGGCATCGCGCGCGCCGACATGGTCGTGGCCGTGACCGGCGACGACGAGGACAACATCATCATCGCCCAGGTCGCCGACATGAAGTTCGGCGTGCCCAAGGTGGTCGCCCGGGTCAACAACCCCTTCAACCAGCCGACCTTCGACCTCCTGGGCCTCGAGAACACGATCTGCGCCACGACGGCGATGCTCTCGCTCATCATCCGGCACCTGCCGGTGCACAAGTTCGTCCACCTGCTCTCGCTGAAGCGCGAGAACGTCGAGCTGGTCGAGCTCGAGGTGAGCGAGAACTCGGCCTTCGCCAACACGTACGTCCAGGACATCGACCTGCCCGAGGGCGTGCTGCTGGCGGCGATCATCCGCGCCGGCAAGGCGATGCTGGTGCGCGGCAGCACCGAGATCCTGCCCGGCGACTACGTGCTCTGCGTGCTCGAGCCCGGCAAGGAGCGCGAGCTGATCCACGTCTTCCTGCCCGACGAGGAGCCCGAGGTCGTGCAGGGGCAGTCCGAGCTGGACACGTCGGAGGGGTGAGGCGGCGCCGGCGCTGGACCGACCGAGATGGACGCCGACGGGGCGGCGGCTGCGATGTAGCCGTCGCCCCGTCGCCCTCCTCCGTCCGCGCTCGCGGACAGTCTGGCCAGCCTCCGTCGTCGGTTGACCCCCTCAGGGGCCGCGGGTAGCATGGTCGGGCTCTATCGAGCCCTCATTTCTTCGGTGGCGAGGTAGCTCAGTTGGTAGAGCACATGACTGAAAATCATGGTGTCCCCAGTTCGACTCTGGGCCTCGCCACCACTTCCTCGCCTGTGCGCATGTCTGAGTCCCCCTGTAAGTCCCTGTCCCTGCCGTCCGTCACCCTGGCGATTGCCGTCGCGCGCGGCTGCGCACTGAATGCCGGAGCGGTGAGGCCGGGGATGCGAAGGATCTGCGGATGTGTGCGCGGATCGGTGACTACCTCCGCCAGAGCATCGACTGTCACGGCCACGTTGTGACCCGGCGGTCTCGCGAAGACCGAGACCGCGCTCTCCCCGAACTCTCCTTCACGTGCCACAGCGATTGGCGAAGGCGCTCCTGCCACCGCCGAAGAGCACCGCTCTCATGCCCTCTCCCGAAGAACAGGAGTAGCACCGGCTTGCTTCGTGAAGACTAGAGACAAGAAGAGGAGGGAGGGCTCCATCATGTGGGATGGTCACGGCTGGGATGCGACGGGAGGGTGGCTCACGTTCTTCTTCATGCTCATCTTCATCGCCGCCGTCGTGGTCGGCATCGTGTTCCTCGTGCGCGCCCTCGGTACCGGCGGCATCGGCGGAACCGGCGTGCGAGAGGAGCCGCGCCGCCGCGACGACGCGCGCGAGCTCCTGCGGCGGCGCTATGCCGCCGGCGAGATCGACCGCGAGGAGTACCTGCGCCGGCGGCAGGACCTCGACGACGACGGCTGAGCGGTCGTGAGAGGCCGCGCGTGGATCTGGGCGCTCGTCGCGTTCGCCGTCGCGGCGGCTGCGCTCCTCGGGGTGTTCGTCGTCTCCTCGCTTGAGGACGGCGCCGACGAGGGCGACCCGCTGGCGCGCGGCGAGTACCTGTTCGAGACGGGCAGAGCTGTTGGCGGGACGCCCGTCCCCCGCAGCGGCGGCATGATGATGGCGCAGGGCTGCGCCGGCTGCCACGGGGAGGACGGCCGCGGGCGCACGACGCCGAGGTTCGCAGCGCCCGATATCACCTACGACAACCTCACCGATCCCGAGGGTATGCTCGAGCCCGACGGTGAGCGCGGCCACACCTTCACCGACGAGGAGCTGCAGCGGGCGATCGAGGAGGGCATCGGGCCTGACGGAGAGGAGCTCGACTGGCCGATGCCGCGCTGGCGGCTGACCGACAGCCAGTTCGAGGACCTGCTCGCCTACCTCAAGACACTGCCGTAGTCGACGACGACGCGATCGCCTGTGACGGGGCCGGCGTGCAGGAAGGTCCTCTCACGGGAACGTTGCCGGGGGCGATCCAGCTGTCGTTCGACGAGGAGAGTCGCGTTGTGTCCGATCGAGCGTGAGGTGAGACAAGGCTATGCACGAGGGTGACTCGCCGCGTGAGTCTCACGGAGCGGACGAGGCGCACGAGCGGGATGCACGCACCCCGCATGACCACAGTGGTCCCGGAGAGCGCGCGCACCACGCAGACCACTCCGGTCACGAGCAGATGTTCCGTCGTCGGTTCTGGGTCTGCCTCATCCTCTCCCTGCCCGTCCTCTTCTTCAGCGAGAGCCTGCAGGGGTGGCTCGGCTACACGGCGCCGACGTTCACGGGCAGCGCCTGGATCACGCCCGTCCTTGCCGTCGTGATCTTCGTCTACGGCGGGGTGCCGTTCCTGCGGATGGCGTGGCCGGAGGTGCTCGACCGGCAGCCCGGCATGATGACCCTGATCTCCCTCGCGATCAGTGTCGCATTCGTCTACAGCATCGCCGCCCTCTTCATCACCGGCGCAGAGGGCTTCTTCTGGGAGCTCGTCACGCTGATCGACATCATGCTGCTCGGCCACTGGCTCGAGATGCGCAGCGTGCGGCAGGCTTCGGGAGCGCTCGGCGAGCTCGCCAAGCTACTGCCCGACACGGCCGAGCGGGTACTCCCGGACGGCGGGACCGAGGAGGTCCCGGTCGACGCTCTCAGTGAGGGGGACCTCGTTCTCATACGACCGGGCGCCGGCGTGTCGGCCGACGGTACGGTGAGCGAAGGCGAGTCGGAGGTCAACGAGTCGATGATCACGGGTGAGTCGACGCCGGTCGAGAAGGGGCCTGGGGATCGTGTCGTGGCCGGCTCGGTCAACGGCGACGGCAGCCTCCGGGTGAGCGTGGGCGCCACCGGCGAGGCTACGACGCTGGCCGGCATCATGCGGTTGGTCGACGAGGCGCAGCAGAGTCGCTCACCGACGCAGCTGCTCGCGGACAGGGCGGCCGGCTGGCTCTTCTACATCGCCGTCGCGGTCGCCGTGGTCACGGCTCTCGCCTGGTCGCTCTCCGGTGCCGGCATCGCCTCCGTGGTGTCCCGCGTCGCCACGGTGCTCGTCATCGCCTGCCCGCACGCGCTCGGCCTCGCGGTCCCGCTCGTGGTCGCGCTGATCACCTCCATGGGCGCGCGCCGCGGCCTTCTCGTGCGCAGCCGCTCGGCGTTGGAGGATGCTCGCACCCTCGACACGGTCGTCTTCGACAAGACCGGGACGTTGACCAAGGGTGAGTTCGAGGTGACCGACATGGTCGTCGCGGAGGGGCAAGACGAGGATGAAGCTCTGGGGCTGGCGGCCTCGCTGGAGGCCGACTCAGAGCACCCGATCGCGGTCGGCATCCGAAACAGCGCCGAAGCGCGCCGTGTCGCACCGCCCGAGATCAGCGGTTTCGAGGTCATGAAGGGCCGGGGCGTGAGGGCGCGCAGCCGCGGTGCGGAGGTCTACTTGGGCGGGCCGCGTCTTCTCGAGACGCTGGAGCTGCGGCCGGATGAGCGGATCCGCCAGTTCGAGGACCCGCAGAAGGAGAGAGGGCGTACGCTCGTGTACCTCGTCCGCGACGGCCACGTACTCGGCGCCTTCGCCTTGGCGGACGCCGTTCGTGAGGAGAGCCGTGAAGCCATCGACGAGCTTCACGGCATGGGTGTCGAGGTGGCCATGCTGACCGGTGATGCCGAGCAGGTGGCGCGCAGCGTGGCAGCCGACCTCGGGATCGACCGCTACTTCGCCGAAGTGCTGCCCGAGGACAAAGACAAGAAGATCAGCGAGCTGCAGAAGGCGGGCAAGCGCGTCGCCATGGTCGGCGACGGCGTCAACGACGCTCCGGCACTCGCTCGGGCCGACGTCGGCATCGCCATCGGCAGCGGGACCGACGTGGCCATCGAGTCGGCCGACATCATCCTCGTGCAGAACGACCCTCGTGCCGTCACCGGGCTCCTTCGCCTCAGTCGCGCGAGCTACCGCAAGATGATCCAGAACCTCGTCTGGGCGAGCGGCTACAACGTCGTGGCGCTGCCCCTCGCCGCCGGGGTGCTGGCTCCTGTCGGCATCCTTCTCTCACCTGCCGTGGGCGCCATCCTCATGTCGGTCAGCACCATCATCGTGGCGCTCAACGCACAGCTACTGAGAAGACAGGAGTTCTAGGGGCAGCAGAGAGTGCCGAACGGCGCTTGTCTACCGTCGGTCAGCCCGACTTCACGCCCCGCGTCTGCTCATGAATCCGAACACGAAGCTGAGCAGCAGAAGGATCAGGGCGATGATCAGGACCCAGCGCAGCGCTTCGACGAAGAGACCGACGCCGCCGAAGATGAGCGCCAGGATCAGCAGGAGAATGACCAGCCACATAACGAACCCTCCTCACGTCTGGGGCGGGCCGCCGTCGGGCCCTTGCCTTCGCATTACCCCTTCAGCGCTTCGGAAACGCCGTCTCCCTGAGCGCGCAGTCACACCTCGGCGCGGTACGAGATAGAGGGCGGCGGTCGCCGCGAGACGCACTCGTCGAGCGGGGTCATCGTCTCCACCGGACTCGGCTCGACCGGCTGGCTGCGCAGCGTGCTGGCGGGCGCCACGGGCATCACCTCGTCCCTGAGTGGCCGGCCTCTCAAGCTCGAGGAGACGCACGATCTCGCCTGGGACGCCGGGTACCTCTACTTCTCGGTGCGCGAGCCGTGGCCGAGCAAGACGTCGGCGGCCGGGATCACCTTCGGCAAGGTCACCCCTGGCGCACCCCTGAGACTCGTGTCGCAGATGCCCGAGAACGGGGTCATCTTCAGCGACGGCATCGAGGCCGACTTCCTGCAGTTCAACTCCGGGACACAGGCGACCATCGGCATCGCCGAGCGACAAGGGCAGCTGGTCGCCCAGGGGACGCCCGTGCGGGTCGCGCGCTAGACGACCGTTCCGTGTACGCGCGCGGCCCGCTCGTCGATGCTTGTAGGCGAGGACCGAGGACGCTCGACGACTCGTGCGGGCGAGACAGGGGGGAAGCATGAAGCGCTACATCGCCGTCGTCGCCGTGTGGGTGGCCGCCGCCGCTCTCTTCGCGACGATCAACGTCCAGGCCAAGCCGGCCGAGGTGGTGACCCCGGGCGTGGTCGGGATGACGGTGTCTCAGGCGATCCAGGCCTGGGCGGACGCCGGCTACACGCAGGTGCCGAGCGTGAACCCGGGCAACCTGGACCCGGCCGACGTGGCCGATGCCGTCGTCGTCGGCCAGTCGCCCAAGGCCGGCACCCCGAAGTCGCCGAACTTCCACGGCGCGATCTTCATTGACGCGACGCAGCCGGAGCCGGGCGGGCCGCCCGCCTCCACGCCCAGCGACGGCGCGAGCGACGGCGGCTCGTCGCCCGCGGGGGACGCCGAGGCGGCCGTGGGCGGCGCCGAGAGCGCCGGTGGCGACGTGGCCGACGACGCGGGCACTCTCTCGTTCACTCTCTGAACCTCGCCTGCGGCGCGGGCTGAACCGCGCCGCGTGGTCGTGGCGGCCCCGCCGCACCGCAGCGCGTCGGGGCCGTCACCATTCCGCCATGGGCCGGCCTGAGGTCCTCTCGGGGCTGCCGGCCCGCCGCGACCTGTCGGACCGCGGGAGAGCGTCCCCGGCATGGGTGCGCCACGGGAGATCGCTCCGGGCACGGGTGCATCGCCCGTGGGAGGTTGAAGCGCGCGCCCGAGGGCGGGAGGATGGGTCGTGCGAGCGAGCGCACCGGGGGGAGCATGAGACGCTGGATCACCGTGATGGCCGTCTGGGCCGCCGCCGCCACGCTGTTCGCGACGATCAGCGCCCAGGCCAAGCCGGGCGGCATCATCACACCCGACGTCGTCGGCATGACGGTCGCCGAGGCGGTCGAGGCGTGGGCGCAGGCCGGGTTCCTCCTCGTGCCGAGCGTGCAACCCGGCGACCTCGACCCGGCGACCGTGCCCGACGAGGTCGTGCTCGGGCAGGATCCCGAGCCGGGCTCGAGGCAGTTCGCCGACTACCCGGGCGTGCTCTACCTCGAGGAGGTGGAGCCTTCACCGACGCCGAGCCCGACGGCCTCGCCGTCGCCCGCGCCGGCGCCGGACGACGCCGACGACGCGGCTCCGGCGCCCGGTGCCGCCGGCGCCTACTCGGGGAGCCTCTCCTTCACGCTCTGAGGCGGCGGGCGCGTCGGCGCGCCGCCGGGCGCTCGATGCGGCGCGGTGTCCGCGCCGCCCTACGCTACTCCGGCAGCACGTCCTCGCCGACCAGCTCGCGCACGCGCAGCATCTCGAAGACGCCGTGCACGGGCGCGGTCAGGTTGCGGGCCACCACCGGCACGCCCTGGCTCTTGAGGTCGAGACAGAGGCGCACGAAGATGCCCGTCCCCGACGAGTCGATGAACTCGACGCCGCTGAAGTCGAGGGTCACGGTCTGCGCGCCGCGGGCGGCGCCCGCGACGGCGGAGCGCAGCCCGTCGGCGCAGTCGAGGTCCATCTCGCCGGCGAGGAAGATGGTGGGGGCGGGACCGGGGACTATCGATGTCTGCAACATGGCTCTCCTACCTCGTCAGAGGATACGGTCGAGGAGCAGGGTGGTGCCGGCGGGGCGCGTGTGCAGCCCGACGACGTCGAGGTTCTCGGTGATGATCTTGAAGCCGTAGCCCATGGACGCCTGCCCGCTCACGTCGGGCGGCTCGATCCAGTTGAGGAAGTTGAGGCCCGGGCCGCGGTCGCAGACCACGGCGCGCAGGCGGTCGGGCAGGCGGCGCAACGTGAGCTCACCCGAGCCGCCACCATGGAGGAGCATGTTGGTGACGGCCTCGGAGATGGGGAGGAGGGTGGTGCGCCGCAGGGCCGGGTCGAGCCCCTCGGCGGCGAGGCGGGCGTCGACGGCGCGGCGCGCCTTGCTCAGGGCGCGGGGCTGGTCGATCGCCATGTGCAGTATCTCGTGCCCGGCCGTGGCCTCGATCGCGAGCTCGTCGCCGTCGAGGAGCCGGAGCCGGCCGCAGGCGACGGCCGCGGCGAGGTCGCTGAGGATCTCGATCAGGCT
The DNA here is from genome assembly GCA_035464075.1 of Thermoleophilia bacterium. Classification (GTDB taxonomy): domain Bacteria; phylum Actinomycetota; class Thermoleophilia; order UBA2241; family UBA2241; genus UBA2241. The sequence goes on from DATHSP010000185.1 coordinate 18,332, forward strand.
GCGACGGTGGTCGCCGTAGTGGCGCTGCCAGCCGTTGGTGTGGATGCTGAGGATCTCGCAGTGCTCGCCGCAGGGCACGAAGCAGAGCTCGTCCTCGACGAAGTCGTCGGCCTGCGCAACCGCGTAGCACATGAAGGTCGCGCGCTCGAGCGCTTCGTCGGCCTGGGCGATCAGGTCGTCCTCGGGCAGGCCGGCGTCGTAGACCCCGACCACGGCCTCGATGCGGCCGCCGGCGCGGCGGTAGCGGTAGACGTGCAGCGAGCAGGGCAGCGGTCCGTCGTCGGGCATCACCTGCAGGTCGCTCTCGTCCGGGCGGATCTCGTCGACGGTCCTCATGACGGCGCCACCTCCAGGAGCAGGAGCGTGGCGTCGTCGGAGGACGGCGCCTCGCCGCGGAAGGCGGCGATCTCCGCCCAGGTCGTGCCCAGCGCGTCGCCGAGGCCGCGGCCGCGGCAGCGCGCGAGCAGCTCCTCGAGCCGGTCGACGCCGAAGAGCTCGCCGCCGGGCGCCCGCGCCTCCGTCAGGCCGTCGGTGTAGAGCGCCAGCCGGTCGCCGGGGCTGAGGGCGATGACGTCCTCCGGGAAGTCGAGGCCGGCGCGCACGCCGAGGACGGCGCCCCGCGCCGGCAGGCGCCGCGCGCCGTCCTCGCCCAGCACCAGCACCGGATTGTGGCCAGCGCTCGCCACCGTGGCGGTGCGGATCTCCGGGTCGTAGGCGAGCAGCGTGAGCGTGAGGAAGTAGGGGAGGCTCTGCCCGTCGAGGTCGCGGGCCAGCGACTCGTTGACGTCGTGCAGCACGTCGCCCGGCGAGCGCCCCGGCGCGACGGTCTCGTGCAGGAGCGAGCGCGCCATCGCCATGATCAGGGCGGCGGCGAGGCCCTTGCCCATGACGTCGCCGCAGACCACCCCGAGACGGCCGTCGCCGAAGTCGAGGTAGTCGTAGTAGTCGCCCCCCATCTCGCCGAGGAACTCGATGCGCTGCTCGAGGGCGAGGCCCGGCACCTCGGGCGCCGCCGCCGGCAGCAGGTCGTGCTGGATCCGCCGCGCGCGCTCGATCTCGGCGGCGACCTTGGTCTGCGTCGCGCGGAGCTCGTCGTGGAGCGCGCTCGAGGCGGCGAGTTCCTCCTTGAAGGAGGCGATCTCGGCGCCGAAGGCGGCCGTGTCGCGCACGCGCTTCACGTAGATGTCGTACGAGTAGTAGATGAGGTAGAGCGGCGGCAGCACGAGGATCAGGCCGGCGATGCCGAAGGCGAGGTAGAGCCAGGCGACGAGCAGGGCGATGGTCGAGCCCGTCAGGTAGCTCGGCAGGCCCCACTGGTAGTTCTGCCGCCAGATCCGCAGGGCGCGCTCGCCGCTGGCCATGGCGACGACGCCGGCGAGCAGGACGGTGCTGGCGAAGAAGTCGACGGCCGTGGCGGCGAAGGTCGGCAGTACCTTGTCGAGGAGGTGCTCGCCGGGCGGGACGAGCGCGAGGTAGATGAGCCCGGCGAGGAAGGTCGAGAGGGCGTAGTTGGCGGCGTTGAAGAGGATCTTCACGGGGTCGCGGGTGAACCACGCCGTGGCGAGGCCGGAGACCGCGGCGACCAGCAGGGCCGGCCAGAGGCCGAAGACGATGAGCGCCGCCAGCACGGGCACGAAGGAGAGCGTGACCACGCCCACCACCGGCAGGCGGACCTCGCGCAGGTCGGTCACCGTCGCGAGGGCGACGAAGGCGACGAGGTCGAGGGGCAGCGGCGACGGGTCGCGGAGCACGGCGAGCAGCCCCGCGGCGACGGCGGCCGCGGCGACGAGCGCGACGTAGAGCGAGACGGCCGCCTGCGTACGTGCGGCCGTCTCGCCGAGACGCTCGCTCTGAGCGGCCCCGGTCACTGCCCTTCGATCAGTACCGTCCACGCGTACTTCGTCCATGCGTACTTGGTCCACGCGTACTTGGTCCAGGCATATTTCGTCCACGCGTACTTGGTCCAGGCGTACTTCGTCCACGCGTACTTGGTCCACGCGTACTTCGTCCAGGCATACTTCGTCCACGCGTACTTGCTCCAGGCGTACTTGGTCCACGCGTACTTCGTCCAGGCGTACTTGGCCCAGCTCAGGTACACGTCCGGCGACAGGATGTCGTCGCCGTCGCCGAGGTCCGCGGAGAGCGCCGGCCCGTCGGCGTACAGCTTGTCCAGCGTGAGGGCTTCGGGCACGTCGAGCGTGCCGGCGCCCTGCTGGTACCCACTCGCCTCGGGTACCGGGTCGGCGCTCGCCATGAGGCGGACCTTGACGTCGTCGGGCGTGAGCGCGGGGTCGTCCTCGAGCATCAGGGCGACGGCGCCGGCGACCACGGGGGCCGAGGTGCTGGTGCCGGAGAGCATCAGGTAGTCGGACTCGGGCGCCGGCTTCACTGCCGCGAGCAGCGTCGGCTCCCAGTAGTCCTCGACCGGGATCACGTTCTCGGGGAAGGTCTTGTCGATGTAGCAGCCCGGGGTGCGCAGCGAGATGTTGCGGTTGCCCGGGGCGACGAGGTCCGGCTTGGCGAACTCGTCGTAGAGGGTCGGCCCGTACGAGCTGTAGGCGGCGACGCGGTCGTCGGCCACCTCGGGGGTCTGCTTCGTGTCGGTCGCGCCCACGGTGATCACGTGCGGCTCATTGCCGGGGCTGAGGATCCCGCCGAGGCCGAACTCGCCCTCGTTGCCGGCCGCGCACACGACGGTGATGCCGGCCTCCCAGGCGGTGCGCACGGCCTGCGCCACAGGGTCGACCTCCGCCGGCCCGACCGGCGTGCCGGCGACCGAGATGTTCATGACGTCGATGCCGAGGGCGTCGCGCTGCTCGACCGCCCAGAGGATGCCGGCGATGAGGCCCGAGGCGCGGCCGCGGCCGAACTTGTCGAGCACCTTGACGGCGACGATGTCGGCCGCCGGTGCGACGCCGCGGAACTGCACGGTGGCGAAGCCGTCGACGCCGTCTTCATCGAGCGGCAGCGAGGCGCTGCCGTCGCCGGCGATGAGACCGGCGACGAAGGTGCCGTGACCGGCGTCGTCGTAGGGCGCCTTCCTGCGCTTCACGAAGTCACGCCAGCCTACCAGGCGCTCGTCGCCGAGGTCCTCGTGGACGGCGACGCCGCTGTCGATCACGGCGACGGTCACGCCGCGCCCGGCGAGGCCTCCCTCCGCGGGCGCGGCGAGGTCGCCGAGCCCGATGGCGAGGTTGGTCACGTCCATCGAGGCGACGCCGATGCCGTACACGGGGTTGTCGGCGACGATGTACTCGATCCATGGCTCCTCGCCGAGATCGGCGATCTCGCGCGCGCTCAGCCAGACGGCGACGGCGTCGAGGGCGCGGAGCTCCGTGACCTCGACGCCCTTCGGCAGCCGCGCGCCCACGTCGCCGAGGTGGCCGGGGGCGAACACGATGACGGGCACCGCCTCGCCCTCGGCGGCGTCGAGGGCCACGCCGACGCTCTCGTCGACGGCGGCGCCGAGCCCCTGGTCGCCGGCCGCCGCGGCCGCCGGCCAGACGGCGGCGCACAGCAGCGCCAGGACCGCAAGGGTAAGGATGTGCCTTCTCATCTCACTCGCCTCCACTCGGGGGGCTCCTCTCGTCGCCCGCGTCCGGGCGCCGAACGGGCGACCGGTCTCAGGAAGCCCGGGAGGCGGGAGTGCTCGGCGGGAGGAGGAGGCAGAAGACCACGGTGTCTGAATTCGGCAACCGAGCTATCTTGAGCATCCAAGACCTCTGGCTTTGCGTCCCTGCCTCACGACAGGTTTGCCCTTCTCGCTCTGTCTCTGTATCGGCGGGCGAGCCTGACTCCTTAGACGAATAGGCAAGCTAGGTGTAGCCGCGCAGGCGACGGGCGCCGCGGCTGCCGGGGGGTGGCAGCCACCGACGAGACGGTCGGGCGGCGCCGCCGGTTCGGTGCAGCTTCAGCCACCGAACAGCCTCGAACTGGGGGTCCGGTGGTAGACTCCAAGCAGACCGGCCGCCTGCGCACAGGCGGGCCGAGGGGTGCGGCCTGGGTGAGTGCCGCGCTCCTGGGGCCACGCCCGTGCACCGCCGACGACGTCTCTGCGCGACCGTGGGGCGGGGTCGTGCAGGGGGGATGGAGGGAGCGATGAGCCGCACCTCGGGTCTCTACAGCAGCGTGCAGCGACGCATGATCAACGAGATGGTGAAGCTGGCCGGCAGCGGCGACAAGCAGAAGATCCTGCGCGCGGTGCACCTTGCCGAGAAGGTCACTCCCGATGACTACAAGGGGGCCGTCCGCCACGTTCAGGGCAAGATCGAGGCCGACCACCCGGCGCTTCACATCGCCCGCCACGTCAGCCAGGAGCTCAGCCCGCGGTGCCGCGACCGTTTCATCGAGTGTCTTGTCGTCAATACGCTTCTTCGCGGCGTCGCCAAGCGTAAGGAGTTCATGGCCCAGGCCCCGGGTCTCTGGGCGCCGACCACGATCCTCGTCAGCCCGACCATGCGCTGCAACCTGAGCTGCGCGGGGTGCTTCGCCGGCGAGTACCCGCCCGACCGCGACCTCGAGCCCGAGCTGCTGCAGAGCATCGTCGAGCAGGCCAACGAGATGGGGGTGTACTTCTTCACGATCCTCGGCGGCGAGCCGTTCATCTACGACGGGCTGCTCGACCTCGCGGCGCGCAACCAGGAGTGCTACTTCCAGGTGTACACCAACGGCACGCTGCTCGACGAGGGCGTGATCGACGAGCTCGCCGAGCTCGGCAACGTCGCTCCGATGCTGAGTCTCGAGGGCGACGAGGCGAGCACCGACGCGCGCCGCGGCAACGGCGTCTACCGCCACCTCCTCGAGATGATGGACCTGCTGGGCGACCGGGGTGTGCTGTACGGCTACTCGGCCACCGTGACGCGGGACAACTGGCGCATGCTCATCAGCGACGAGTGGGTCGATCCCCTGGTCGCGAAGGGGGCGGCGATCAGCTGGCACTTCCTCTACATGCCGATCGGGCGCGACCCGAGCACGGCGCCGATGCTCAACGCCGAGGAGCGCAACGCCTTCCGCGAGGGCATCTGGCGCATCCGCGACACCAAGCCCATCTTCCCGGTCGACTTCTGGGGCGACGCGCCCTACGTCAAGGGGTGCATCGCCGGGAAGCACTACATGCACATCGACAGCGAGGGCTGGGTGGAGCCCTGCATCTTCACCCACTTCGCCACCGACAACATCCGTGACACGAGCTTGAAGGACGCCTTCAACTCGCCGTTCTTCCGCGAGATCCGCAGCCGCCAGCCGTTCAGCCACAACCTCTTCAAGCCGTGCATGCTGATCGACCAGCCGGAGCAGTCGCGCGAGATCATGGCGCTGACCGGCGCCCACCCCACGCACCCTGGGGCCGAGAGCCTCTTCACGCAACTGAGTCACGACCTCGACGAGTACGCGGCCGAGGTGGAGCGCGTGTACGCGCCGGTGTGGAGCTGCTACGTGGTGGAGCACGAGACTCCTCCCGGACCGGACGGGCGGAGCGCTGCGGCCCGCGACGCGGAGAGGGATGGCCATACAGTCGGCGTTCACTGAAACGAGTGCGGACGGGGGCGCCGGCGCCGAGCGCCGGCGCCCCCGTCCGTCAGGTCACGGTGCGCGCCCGCACCCCCGGCCGTCTGGCGCAGGACCGCGCCGGCGCCGCCGTCCACCGGACGGAGGTCCTCGGCGGCACGGAGGAATCGTGCCGTCCCGGGCCGAAGAGCGGCTAAGGTACGCCGCCGCAGCTGTCGACACTGAGGGGGAGTCATGAGAGCGCCGTCAGCCATCTCCGGCCGTGCCCGTCGTCTCGCGGTCGTCATCATCGTCACGGGCCTCGCGCTGGGCGCGCTGTGGTCGCTGCCGCGCGTCAGCACCGCCACGGCCGCGTGGCTCACGGCGCCGCCCGTACGGGCGAAGACCGTCACTCCCGGAGAGGCCCTTCTCGTCACGCGCACCGCCGACACGGCGGGCGACGTGGCTGAGGAGACAGCCGGCGAGATCGCCGCCGAGACAGCCGGCGACGTCGGCGCCGACGCGGTCGCCGAGCGCCGGCGCGACCCGGCGGCGGCTCCGGACGTCGCGGCGGGGGCGCCGCCGGCCGGCGCGGCCGTCCGCCGCATCGACGCCGGGATGCGGTACGAGATGGTCGGCCTCCTCTGCGACGACGTCGCCGGCGTGGACGCCCTCACCGTGCACTTCAGGGCCAGCGCCGACGGCCGCGCCTGGGGCGAGTGGGTCGCGGCGCCCGTCGAGCGCGTCGCCGAGCAGGGCGACGAGGCCCCGCGCGCCTTCACCGACCCGGTGTGGCTCGGCGAGGCGCGCTTCGTGCAGGTGGCGGTCACGTCGGCCGACGGGAGCCGGCGCCGCGTGCCGCGGCCGCGCCTCGTCTTCCTCAACACGACCGGCGACGCGACGCTGGCCGTCACGCTGACGAACGCGGCGCGCAGCGTCGCCTGCACGCTCGGCGGTCTGCAGGCCGCCCCCGAGGCGCAGGCGATGACCACGAAGCCGGCCATCGTGCTGCGCAGCCAGTGGGGGGCCAACGAGGACTGGCGCACGGGCAGCCCCAGCTTCGCGCCCCTCAAGATGGCCTTCGTACACCACACCGCCGGCAGCAACTCGTACTCGCCCTCCGACGCGCCGGCGATCGTGCGCGGCATCTACTACTACCACACGCACGCGCTCGACTGGAGCGACATCGGCTACAACTTCCTGATCGACCGGTACGGGGTCATCTACGAGGGGCGGTACGGCGGCATCACCAACGCGGCGATCGGGGCCCAGACGTACGGCTTCAACACCTCGAGCACCGGCGTCTCCGTCCTGGGGTCGTTCGGTACGGTCCCGCCGCCGAGCGCCGCCATGACCTCGCTCAAGCGCCTGCTCGCCTGGAAGCTCGACGTGCACCACATCAACCCTCTGGCGAAGGCCGAGATGGTCTGCTACGCGACGCAGAAGTACACCGAGGGGTCGACCGTGACCTTCAACGTCATCTCCGGGCACCGCAACGCGAACTACACCGCCTGCCCGGGCGACGCCTTCTACGCGCTGCTGCCCGCCGTGCGCAAGGCCGTGGGCGGCATGGGCCTGCCGAAGATCTACAACGTCAAGGTCTCCCGCACGGTGATCAGCCCCAACGGCGACGACTTCCGCGACGCGCTCACGCTGAGCTTCGTCGGCTCCGAGGTGCTCGACTGGACGCTGCAGGTCAAGGCCGCGGACGGCACCGTGGTGCGCACCAAGACCGGCCGCGGCCAGTACGTCTCCACCGAGTGGGCGGGCCTGTCCGACGACGGGAGGGTCGTGCCCGACGGTCCCTACCGGATGGTGGTCTCGGGGACCAGTCCGCTCGGCACAGCGCGCTCCGCAACTGCCGAGGTCGTCGTCGACACGGCGGCCCCCGTCCCGGTCGAGTGCGTGATGGGGTCGCCCTTCTTCAGCCCGAACGGGGACGCCTACATCGACAACGCCCGCCTCAAGTTCACCTGCGCCGAGCCGACCGTCATGCGGGTCTCGGTGCTCGACGAGGCCGACGCCTTCCTGCTCAAGCTCGTCGGCTGGAAGAGCATCGGCACGAAGCGCGTGATCGTGCCGTGGGACGGCAGGATCCCCGTCGACGACGTGCTCAGGCGCGCGCCGGAGGGCACGTACAAGGTCAAGCTCGAAGTACGCGACCCCGCGGGCAACACGGGCGTGACGGTCCTGCCCGTGCGCCTCGACCTGACGGCCGGCTTCCTCACCCCGGCGCCGCCGGCCTTCTCGCCCAACGGCGACGGGGTCAAGGACGAGACGCTGCTCGGGTTCACGCTCACGCGCCCGGCGACGACCCGTGCCGTGATCCTGCTCGACGGCGCCGCCGTGCGCACCCTCGAGCTCGGCGAGCTTGCCGCCGGCGTGCACGGCGTCACCTGGGAGGGCCTCGACGACGCGGGCCTTGCCCTGGCCAGCGGGGTGTACCGCGCCCGCGTCGAGGTCGAGAGCGCTCTCGGAGCCTCGACGGTCGCCAAGAACGTGACCCTCGACCGCACCAAGCCGCGCATTACGGCGCCATTGACGGTGTCGGTGACGCTGGGCTCGACGGCGCGCATGCGCTACAGCGTGACCGACCGCTGGAGCCCGACCGCGAAGGTGACGGTGACGATCAAGCGGGCCAGCGACGGCGTCGTCGTGAAGAAGCTCTACCTCGGCTGGGTGACGACGGGAGTGACCCATGTCGCCGCCTGGAAGCCGCCGGCGCGCCGCAAGTACATCGCCACCTTCAGGGCGGTCGACCAGGCCGGCAACCGGCAGTACGAGCTCAAGAGGTGCGTGATCAAGGTGCTGTGACGGCGAGGCCGGCGCGGGCGATGTTCGCCCGCGCCGGCCTCGCTCGCGCGGCTATCGCTCACGCCGGCCTCGCCCGCGCGGCGCCACTGTGTGCCGTCAGCCGGGCGCCTCGCCGGCGCGACCGACCCGGCCGATCGTCACGCCGCCGTGTGGCTGCGCCGCCAGCGGCAGTGCGGCACGGGGCACGAGGCCATGCGGGCGGCGTCGCAGAGCTCGCACCGCTGTGCCGCCCAGCTCACCGGCAGGTCGTACCCCGCGGCTCCCTCGCCGTTGAGGCGCATGACGGCGTGGAGGGCGCGGGAGACGGCCTTCATGTCGGCGAAGGTGTCGGCCTTCTCGGGGAGGTCGATCAGCCCCATGCGCGCGGAGCGCTTGCGCACGCGGCCGTCGGGGACGAAGGCGAAGCGGTCGAGCGCCTCGTCGTGCCAGAGGCCGAGACGACGCATCTCGCGCACCACCCAGAAGGCGCGCGACTTGAGCGCGCCGCCCGAGGCGGCGTAGAGGACGTCGACGACGACCTCGGGCTCGGCCGGCTGCGGGAGCAGGCGCGACCAGGTGTCGCGCGTCTCGGCGAGGCGCACGAAGTCGATGATCTTGCCCTTGCTGTCGCTGCGCGAGACCGGCGGGTCGACGGCGTAGTCGCGCAGGTCGAACTCGCCGGCGAACACGCGCCCGACGACGTCGGCGTCGACGAAGCGCCGCCAGTCGGCGTCGACCACGGCCTCGGGCGCCGGCTGCGCGGCGAGGGCGCCGTAGCAGAGCAGCGTGAAGAAGAGGCCCGCCTGCTCGTCGGCGTCGGCCTCGGCGTAGCGCGCGCAGGCCTCGTCGTCGAGCACGGGTGTGGGCCGGCGCGCGGCCGCGGCGAAGGACTCGGCGAGGTAGGCGACGTCGTCGCGGCGCTCGCTGTTGGTGAGCGGGGTGGCTTCGTCCACGGGTGACCCCCTGTCGTTGGAGTGCCGATGCGGCCGGCCGGCGCGCCGATGCTACGGCCGCAGCCGGTCACGGGCCGAGGTCGACGAAGCCGCGCGGTGGATGACGACGCCGGGCGCCGGGGCGAACGATGCGAGAAGAGCGCGCGCCGGCGCATCCTCGTCCCGAAGCTGGACCAGACTTCTCCAATTCGTCGGTTGCGGCAGAGCGCCGCGGACGGGTAGGCTAGCCGGCGGCAGTGACCTCTCGCGGAGGCCCGATGTCACCC
>DATHSP010000186.1:0-6508 GCA_035464075.1 Thermoleophilia bacterium
CTCAGGCCTTCGGCGCCGCACTTGCTGGTCGCGCCGTCGAAGGCCTGCATCAACACGGTGTCGAGCCAGCCCTCGCCTTCGACCAGTACGGGGTGCGCGCGCATGGCGGCGCTGATCTCGGGCAGCAGCGAGGGCATCAACGCCCACGCCGAAGCCATGGTCTCGACCGAGGTGGCGTAGGTGACCACGCCGCAGCCGTCGACCCCGGTCGCGAGGTCACCCGGGGCGGTGCCGACGGCGGCGGCGAAGGCGCGTAGCGCCGCCGTCTGCGCCGGGTGGTCGGGCTGCTGGTAGGTGGCGAGGTCCCAGCCGTGGCGGACGGAAGCGGCGAGGAACCCGAGGTGGTTGCCCGAGCAGTTGTGGCGCACGCCGAGATCATCGCCGGCGCGCAGCGCGGTCTGGTCGAGGCCGACGTCGGCGAGCATGCGCCGGATCAGCGCCGCGTGCTCGTCGGTACCCTCGTGTGAGGCCGACATGATGGCGAGCTCCTCGGCGCCCCAGCCGAAGTGCTCGACGGTGCCGTCGGCGAGCCAGACCTGCGCCTGGAAGGGCTTGGCCGACGAGCGCCAGTAGGTGACGAAGCGGGGGTCGCCCCAGCGCTCCACGATCTCGCCGTCGGGGCCGGCGACGGCGGCCGCGGCGCGGTGGACGCTCTCCACCGTCCCGCCGCGCCACGCCTGGACGACGATCTCGGGGTGCTGCCGCTGCGTCACCAGCGCTTGGGGGGTTCGCAGGCGAACGAGGAGAACCGCGGCTCGACCTTCTTGCTCTGGCACTTCGGGCAGACCGCCTTCTCCTTGCGCTCGTCCCAGTGCGCGGTGATCTCGAAGTCGGTCCCGCACTTCTTGCAGACGTACTCGTACACGGGCATGGCGTCCTCCTCCGGGGATCAGGGCATGATCGTGCTCTCAGCCCGATTGTCGCCCACGGAGGCGTGGCTGTCACGTCGCGCCGTCAGGTCGTGCGGGAGTCGGGCGACGGGGGCGACGGCGTTGGGGGATGCGAGACCACGGGCCTGCCCGCAGCGGACTCGCTGCCCACTGTGACGGCGCGGCGACCGCGCGGCGCGAGGCGACGCGCCGGCCCGGCGCATGCAGTCGTCGTGCCGGGCGGATGCAGCACGACCGGAGCAGCGTGTAGCATCGCTCTGGCCCCCGCGACCCGCCAGAGGAGCACCGTATGCACGTCCGCAGCTTCGGCCGGCTCGACTACTCGCCCTCGGCGCTGGGTTTCGGCGCCATGCGCCTGCCGGTGGTCGACGGCGCCCACGACCGCATCGACCGCGAGGCCGCGCGCGAGCTGCTGGTGCGTGCCGTCGAGGGCGGCGTCGACTACGTCGACACCGCCTACAACTACCACGGCGGCACCAGTGAGGAGTGGCTGGGCTGGGCCCTGCGGGGCGGGCTGCGCGAGCGCGTCAAGATCGCGACCAAACTCCCCAGCTGGAAGGTCGAGCGCCCGGACGACTTCGACCGCTTCCTCGACGAGCAGCTCGAACGCCTCGGCACCGGCATCGACTTCTACCTGCTGCACTCGCTCGACGAGGACACGTGGCGCGACAACGTCCTCGCCCACGATGTGCTGGGCGCGGCCGAGCGGGCGCTGGCCGACGGTCGCATCGGCCACTTCGGCTTCTCCTTCCACGACCGCTACGAGTCGTTCGAGCTCATCCTCGGCGGCACCGACCTGTGGGAGTTCTGCCAGATCCAGTACAACTTCATGGACGAGGAGCACCAGGCGGGGCGCCGCGGGCTCGAGCTCGCCGCCGGCCGCGGCCTGGCCGTCGTCGTCATGGAGCCGCTCCGCGGCGGCCAGCTGGCGCGGCCGACCCCGGCCGCGGAGGAGGCGTGGGCGGCCGGCCTCGCGGAGCTCCGCTCCGCCGGCCGCCGGCCGCCCGAGTCGCCCGTCGAGTGGGCCCTGCGCTGGCTGTGGGACCAGCCCGAGGTCACGCTCCTTCTCAGCGGCATGAGCACTCTCGAGCAGGTCGAGCAGAACCTCACCTTCGCGGACCGTGCCGGCGTGGGCCTGATGACGCCCGAGGAGCAGGCGGTCATCGCTCGCGTGCGCGACGCCTACCGCAAGTCGACGCCGATCCCCTGTACCGGCTGCAAGTACTGCCTGCCGTGCCCGAACAAGGTGGCGATCCCCGACATCCTCGAGCTCTACAACGACGCCGTGGCCTACGCCGACGTGGAGGGGGCGCGCACCCGCTACACGTGGCTCGACGAGGAGACGCGCGCCCAGGCCTGCACGGCCTGCGGCGAGTGCGAGGACCGCTGCCCGCAAGGCATCGCCATCGCCGGCTGGCTCGAGAAGGCGCAGAGCTTCCTCGCCGTCGGCGAGGACGGAGGCGGCTGAGTCCGGCGGCCGTCTCAGCCGCGACCGTCGAGCACGCGCTCGAGGCGCGCGACGAGCGGCGGCAGGTCCCCCTGCACCGTCTCCCAGAGGATGGCCGTGTCGACCCCGAAGTACTGGTGCACGACCACGTTGCGCACGGCGCGCAGCGTGTCCCACGGCACTTCGGGGTGGCGGGCCAGGACCTCGTCGGGGATCCAGCGCACCGACTCGCCCATCGTCGTGAGGTTCCGCAGGACGGCGTCTCTCGTGCGGCGGTCGGTGAGGAACTCCTCGTAGGTCATGCCGTCCGTGTAGTCGGCGATGGTCGCGATCGCCTCGAGGATGTCGCGGACGCGGAAGCGCCAATCACGGAAGCGGATGCGCACCTCGCGCTCCCACGCCGCCGCCGGCGGGATCGTCCAGGGCGGGCGGGAGGGCGGCTGGGCGCCTGAACGCCGGGCGCCGCTCACAGGACCTTCACCGCCTCGCCGAGGATCTGCTCGCGCATCTCGGGGCGCAGGGCGTCGGGGGTGGCCAGGTCGATGCGCGTGCCGAGCACGTCGCCGAGGAAGCGCTGCAGGCCGACGAAGGTGAAGAGTCCCACGGGGACCTCGGGGTCGAACTCGACCAGGAGGTCGACGTCGCTGTGCTCGTGGGCCTCGTCGCGTGCCGTCGAGCCGAAGAGCGAGAGACGGCGCACGTGGAAGGCGGCCAGCTTGCCGCGGTTGCGCGTCAGGCGGCGGATGGTCTCTCTTCTGGTCACCCTTTCATCCTCCCGGACGCGGGCGGCGGCGGCCTTCTGCCGCCGCCCCGTCCTCACCCGATGCCGCCGCGCGCGGCGCGCAAGTCGCGCAGGAAGGGCTTGTACAGGAAGCTCGCCTCGTCGAGCGCGCAGAGCCGCTCGAACATCGGCACCGTGACCGTGAAGGCGAGCACGTCGCGTGGGAGCTGGTCGCGCATCGCGACGTCGGTCGCACCGATCACGGCCTGCGGCCGCTCGAGATCGTCGAAGCTGGCGACCAGCTGCCCGCAGCCCGAGCTGAACGGCGCGCCGACCGGCGGCGGGTCGCCCCAGGCGTGATGGTAGTGAGCGCCGATCTGCAGCACGCTCAGCTGGTCGGGGTTCACCCAGAAGGTGACGCTGCGGAGGTGCTCGAAGCTGTCCGGCTTGAGCGGCCCGATGAGGAGGTGCCCGTGCTCCGGCTGGTAGACAGGCGAGTTGTCGAACCAGCCGGCCATGAGCTCGCGTGAGGCGCGCAGGCCCTCGTCGCCCCAGAGGAAGTCGACGTAGTCGTCGCGGTCGCGCGTCAGCACTCCGCAGAGCGCGCGGCCGGCGCCGCCGCAGCCGAAGCGCTCGGGCGTGAGGTGCAGGGTCTTGCCCTCGAGCCAGGGCGCCCAGAAGTCGAAGACGCAGCGCCCGCCGTCGCGTTCGCCACCCGGCTCGACCAGCGGCGCGAACGGCACCGGGTCGGGAGCGTCGTAGAGGCCGATGAGCGGCCGCTTCAGCTCGAGGGCCGCGAGCAGCGCCGCCGGATCGGGTTGCCGTTCGGCTCGTGCCGCGCTCATCCCGTCCTCCCGTCGTCGCGTGGGCTTCGCCTTGTCGTCGACCTGTGGCGAGCTCCCGCACCGTGTCGTCTCGCAGCGATTCTACCGCCCCGTGGGTGCACGCGGGCGTGAGTGCGTGAGTGCGCGCCCTCCGTCGACTAGAATCGGGGCCGTGAGTAAGGCTCGCCTCTCCAAGTCGCGCATCACCGCCGGGCTGCAGTGCCCGCGTCGCCTGTGGCTCAGCGTCCATCAGCCTCAGCTCGAGGTCTACCCGCCGGAGGTGCAGCGCCGCTTCGCCGCAGGGGCCGATCTCGGCGAGGTGGCCCGCGGGCTGTACCCGGGGGGCACGCTGGTCGGCGAGGGCGTGCCGCTCAGCCAGGCGTTGCGCGAGACCGAGGCCGCGTTGGCGCGGTCCGGCGACGTGATCCTGTACGAGGCGACCTTCCGCCACGCCGGCGTGCTCGTGCGCGCCGACATCCTCGAGCGCCGCGACGGGCGCGTGCGCATGGTCGAAGTCAAGTCGTCGACCCGCCTCAAGGAGCACCACCTGCCCGACGTCGCCATCCAGGCCTGGACCATCGAAGGCGCCGGCCTGCCGCTCGACGTCGTCAATGTCGCTGTGATCGACACCGATTTCCTGTACCGCGGCGGGGGAGACTACCGCGGCCTGCTCAAGGAGATCCCGGTCGCCGACCAGGTGCGGCCGCTGCTCGCCAAGCTCCCGGGTTGGGTGCGCGGCCTTCAGGAAGTCCTCGCGGGCGGTCTGCCCGTCATCGCCACGGGGGCTCAGTGCCGGCGCCCCTTCGAGTGCCCCTTCCTCGCGTGGTGCGAGGAGCGCGAGGGGCGGGTGCCGCGGACGGCCGTCACGCCACCGGCCCCCGAGCCGCCCGACCCCGCCCTCGGCACCGTCGACGAGCGCGCCGCGCACTACCTCGCCGAGCTGCCGTACCCGCGCCACTACCTCGACTTCGAGACCGTGCAGTTCGCGGTGCCGGTCTGGGCGGGCACGAGGCCCTATCAGCAGCTCGTGTTCCAGTGGTCGCTGCACGTCGAGCGCGAGCCGGGGGTGCTGGAGCACCGCGCCTTCCTCGACACCAGCGGAGGACCGCCGAGCCGGGCCGCCGCCGTAGCCCTCGTCGAGGCGGCCGGCGACGCCGGCCCGATCTTCGTCTACCACGACTTCGAGAAGTGGCGCCTGCTGGAGCTGGCCCAGATGGAGCGCGACCTGGCGCCGGCCCTCGAGGGCGTCATGGGCCGGCTCGTCGATCTCTTCCGCCTCACCCGCGAACACTACGAGCACCCTGCGCTGCACGGCTCGTACTCGCTGAAGAGCGTGCTCCCGACCGTCGACCCCCTCCTCGACCACGCCTTGCTCGAGGAGGTGCGCGACGGGCTCTCCGCCCAGGCCGCCTTCCACGAGGCCATCGCCCCCGGCACCCCGGCCGAGCGCCGCGACGAGCTGCGCGCCGGCCTGCTCGAGTACTGCGGTCTCGACACCCTCGCCCTGGTGCGCCTCGCGCATCGGCTCGAGGGCCGCCGCTGAAGCAAGGCGAGGGCCGAGCGACGGCCGTCGCCGAACGAGCGCCGCACCCGGATGAGGGCCGCGGCCAGCAGACGGTCGCAGCCGATCGAGTGCCGCGGCCGGAGTCCCCGTCCTCGAGGAGGGCCAGATGAAGGTGGTCGCGTTCAACGGCAGCGCCCGTGCCGACGGCAACACGGCGATCATGCTGCGCGCCGTGCTCGGCGAGATCGACGCGGCGGGCATCGAGACTGAGCTCGTGCAGCTCGCCGGCAAGCGCTTCGCGGGCTGCACCGCCTGCCTGAAGTGCGCGGAGACGAAGGACAACCGCTGCTCGGGCCTCAAAGACGACGGCCTCAACGCCTGCATCGAGCACATGCTGGAAGCGCAGGCCATCATCCTCGGCTCGCCGACCTACTACGCCAACTGCACGGCGACCACGCAGGCGCTGATGGAGCGCGCCGGGTACGCGACGCGCAAGAGCGGCAACCCGCTTTCGCGCAAGCTCGGCGCGGCCGTGGTCGTCGCCCGCCGCGCCGGCGCGATCCACGCCTTCGACTCGATCAACCACTGGTTCCAGATCAACGAGATGCTCGTCGTCGGCTCGAGCTACTGGAACATCGGCGTCGGGCGCGAGCCGGGCGACGTCGAGGGCGACGCCGAGGGCCTCGAGACGATGCGCGTCCTCGGCCGCAACATGGCCTGGGCGCTGCAGGGCCTGTACGGGTGACCGGGGGTGCGGCGAGCGCGCGGCGCGGCCGGTGCGGTGAGCTTGAGAGGCGGCCGGCGCGGCCGCGCCGGCCGCCTCGCGCAGGCTTTCGCTGCGGCGCCTGATACGCGATACTACCCCGGCATGGGATGGATCCCCGACAGTGCGAGGACGTTTCTCGGCGGCTTCCTGACGACGCTTCTCTTCGTCGCCGTCGTCGTCCTGGGTCTGGGTGGCGTCTTCCTGCTCGTGCACTACCTCGCCGGCCCCGTCGGGGGGTGAGGGCGGCTGTGGCCGCCGCCGCCCCGGGCTTCGCGTCCGGGCCGGCCTCGATCCAGGCGCCCGTCGCGCCCACCAGGGCGTGAGTGCCGACCTCGACCGGCGCCTCGCCACGGTCG
>DATHSP010000187.1:0-21146 GCA_035464075.1 Thermoleophilia bacterium
GGGGTGCCGGCGGGGCGGGCGCCGACGAGGATCCAGGAGACGTGATGGTGCACCGAGCCGTCGGTCTGCGGCTCGATGTACTCGTGCTCGTAGAGTTCGCGCACGTCGAGGAACGCGAACGTGTCGCGCAGCTCCCGCTCGCGCGCGAAGTGCAGGTAGACGGCGTCGACGAACGAGTCGATCTCGCCGGCGACGACGAGGCCCTTGCCGAAGTGCTGGGGATCATGCGGCGAGAGCGTGGCGAGGAAGAGGAGCCCGCCGGGCGCGAGGTGGCGCCGCACGCAGGCGGCGAAAGCCTCGCGCCCCGCGGGCTCCAGAAGGTGGTAGAGGCCGTTGGTCACGACGGCGTCGAACCAGCCGGCGTCGAGCTCCTCGAGCCGGGCCTGCACGAAGCGCAGACCGTGGGCGAACGTCTCGTCTTCGCGGGCGAGCTCCTCGCGGCGCCGCTCGGCGAGGTCGATCGCCTCGGCGGACGCGTCCACCCCGACCACCGAACCCCCCAGCCGGTCGCGCAGGTGGAAGGTGTCGCGGCCGTAACCGCAGCCGAGGTCGAGCACGCGGAGGAGCGGCCCGCGACGCCCCAGCGTCGCGAGCCGCTCCTCCGCGACCCCGGCGACCTCGGAGGGCCCGGCGCCCCAGCGCCGCCCGAGGCGCGCGTAGGTCTCGTCCCAGTGGTCGCGCGGCACGCCTGCCCCGCCTCGTCAGGAAGCCGGCAGGCTCAGTCGCCGGCCTGCGGCGAGGCGCAGAACGCGCACCTGCGCGCCTCGGCCGGGATGTCGCTCAGGCACTCCGGGCACTTCTTGATGCTCGGGTCGGGCGGAGGCTCCTTGCGGAAGCGCGCGTTCATGGCGTTGATCGGCACGACCACGAAGTAGAAGACCGCGGCCCCGATGATGACGAAGGTGATGACCGCGTTGAGGAACTTGCCGTAGTAGATCTCGCTGTCACCGAGCGAGAACGACAGGGCCGAGAAGTCGGGCTGCCCGAAGATCGCGGCGATGATCTGCATGAGGATGTCGTTGACGAACGACGTCACGACGGCGCCGAAGGCGACGGCGATCACCACCGCGATGGCCAGGTCGATGACGTTGCCGCGCAGCAGGAACGCCTTGAGCTCTTGCAGCTTCATCGCACCCTCCCCGTCGAGGATCGGCCCGTGTGCGCCCCGGACGTCGCCCGGAGCCGACCGTCAGCGCCACTCTACTGCAGCGGCGGCCGGCGTTGACAGGGGTCTGGAGTGGGGCGACGGCGGGCAGTGGCGGAGATGGAAGGGGCGGGGGCGCCCGCCGGTGGGGACGGCAGGGAGCGGGGGCGCCTGTCGGCGCCCCCGCCCCCTTCGCAGCTGCGCCTCAGCCGCCGAGGTTCTTCGCCGCGAACCCCCAGTCCACCAGGCTGTCGAAGAACGCCTGCACGAAGTCGGGGCGGCGGTTCTGGTAGTCGAGGTAGTAAGCGTGCTCCCACACGTCACAGGTGAGGAGCGGCTTCACGCCCTGGCCCGCCGGCATCTCGGCATTGGCAGTGCTCGTGATCTTGAGCTCGCCGTTGTCGTCGACGAGCCAGACCCAGCCGCTGCCGAAGCGCCCGACGGCGGCGGCCTTGAAGGCGGCGACGAACTCGTCGTAGCCTCCCCACGCGGCGTCGATCCGCGCCGCGAGGTCGCCGGCCGGGCGCCCGCCGCCACCAGGGGTCATGGAGTGCCAGAAGAAGGTGTGGTTCCACACCTGGGCGGCGTTGTTGAACACCGCCTGCTTGTCGGCCTTGCCGGCCACGGCCACGACCACGTCCTCGAGGCTCTTGCCCTCCAGGTCGCTGCCCGCGGTCAGCTCGTTGAGCTTGTCGACGTAGGCCTTGTGGTGCTTGCCGTAATGGAAGCTCACCGTGCGCGCCGAGTAGGCCGGCTCGAGCGCGTCCTCGGCCCAGGGAAGGGCGGGCAGTTCGAACGCCATCTGGTCCTCCTTGTGTCCTCTGATGACAGCCGGACGCGCCGCGCGCGCCGGACTCAGTCCGCGACCTCGACCTCGATGGCCCCGTCCGCCACACGGACGGGCCAGGTCTCGAGGTCGTGGACGCGCGTCTTCCACTGCAGGCGCTTCTCGAGCTTGAAGAAGCGCCGGATGGGCTCGGGGACCGGCTCTTCGCCGTAGTCGCGGTCGATGGGCCAGCTCAGGTTCTTGCCGGTGCGGATGTCGAACTGCGCGTCGTGCAGCGGGCAGGTGATGATCCACCCCTCCAGGGCTCCCTGGTCGAGAGGAGCGTTCTGGTGCCCGCAGCGGCGGCTGACGGCATAGATGTCGCCGTCGTAGTTGCAGAGGGCGATCTCCTCCTCGCCGACACGCACGTACTTGATCCCGCCCGGGGCGACGTCGTCGAGCCGCGCGACCTCATGCCACATCGCGTCCTCCTCTCAGAGCTCGTCCGGCGGGAGCTGGGGCAGGCTGTCGGGGTCGGTCACGTCCTTGTGGACGAAGAGCCCGCACCAGCAGCGCTTCATCGTGTCGAAGTGCTCGCGGTGGAAGGGGATGCAGGGGCAGACGATCTGCATGTCCTCGGCACGCACGCCGCTGCGCCCCTGGCAGGGGCAGAACGGCGCGCCGTGGTCCTGCTCGAGCTTGACCTCCTGCTCGAGGAGGAAGTCGGCGAGCTCCTCGTCGGGCGTGAACTTGTAGCCCAGCGGATCGACGACCTTCTCGTACAGGTAGCGCAGGGCGTCCTTGCGTGTCGCCTCGGCCACGACTCACCACCCCCCCGACTCGAGCAGCTCGAGGTAGCGGCTCGGGTTGTACCCCGCCACGACCTCTCCATTGATGACGACGACGGGATAGCGCCGCGCCCCGCTCAGCTCGTAGGCCTTCTCGGCCGCCGCGTCCTGCTCGGCGCCCTTCAGCTGGTCGACGTCGACGTAGTCGAACGGCACCTGATTGTCGGCGAACCACTGCTTGGCCTTGCGGCACCAGGGGCAGGTGCTCAGGGCGTAGAGGAAGACCTCGTCGGCCATCGTCATCCCTCCGTCAGGTCGACGAGCACCTTGCCGTCCTCGACCCGGGTCGCGTACACGGGGATGCTGAGCTCGGGCGCGTCGAGGAACTCGCCGCTGCGCACATCGAAGCGCCAGTCGTGGCAGGGACAGGTGAGGATGGGCCCCTCGAGCAAACCCTCCTCGAGGGGACAGGCCATGTGGGCGCACTTGTTACGGATCGCGTGGAGCTCACCGTCGAGCCGGACCAGCAAGACTCCGACGCCCTTCGGGTAGACGGCGACCGGCGACCCCTCGCGCACCTTGGCCTCGTCGACGGTCGCGGTCCAGGAGGATCCCGCCACGGCTCACCCCTTCCTGGTCTGCTGGGCCCGCCGCCGCCCGCGCGCACGTGGCGCCGGCGGCGTCGGGACGGGTTCGTCGCTCGTCATTCCCACCGCGCAGATGGGGCAAACGGTTGCCCCGCGCCCCGGCACCGCTCCACGGGTCCTCTCCTGCGCCGGCCGAGGATGCCGTCGCACGCCTTCCGCGTACCGCGCACAGAGTCTGCCGAAGGGTCGCCCACCGCGCGCCTCCTGTATCGCTTGCGGGTCGGGTGTGGAAGCATGCCGGACACAGGAGCCGGGCGGCGCTGGGGGCGCCGCCCGGCTCTGAAGGCAGGCACTTCTGCCGGCCAGGGGGGTCTCTCTCGCCCGCGTCCCGCGGGTGTCACATGTTGTACCCGGCCGCGGCGATCCTTCACCGTTGGCTCCCGTGTCGTGGCCGGCCGAGGCGACGGCGTTGAGCCGCGCCCGCCGGGCAGCTATCATCCCGTCAAGGGAACGTCTTCCCTTTCGGACCTCCCCCTCGCCCTCGTCAGCGGACGGTGTGCGCATGCGGTACGACGTGATCATCATCGGCGCCGGCCCGGCCGGCATCTTCGCCGCCCTCGAGCTGGTGCGCCGCGACGGCCTCCGCGTGCTGCTCGTCGAGCGCGGCCCCGACATCGACCGGCGCAGCTGCCCGGCGCGCACCACCGGCGTCTGTGCCGGCTGCTCGCCCTGCGGCATCACCTGCGGCTGGGGCGGCGCCGGCGCCTTCAGCGACGGCAAGCTCACCTTGTCGCCCGAGGTCGGCGGCTGGCTCGACCAGTTCATGCCCACCGAGCGCCTGGTCGAGCTCATCGCCGACGTCGACGCGGTCTGGCTCGAGTACGGCGCCACCCACGAGGTGCACGGCGGCGGCAAGAAGGTCGACAAGATCCGCCGCGAAGCGCTCAAGCATGGCATGACGCTGGTCGCCGCCCCGGTGCGCCACATGGGCACGGAGCGCGCCTTCGAGATCCTCACCGCGATGCGGCGCGAGCTCGAAGCGCGGCTCGAGGTGCGCTCCGGCGTCAAGGCGGAGCGCATCCTCACCTCCGGCGACGGGGGAGCCGCGGGAGGCGACGGCGCGGGCCGGACCGAAGCCGCGAGCCGGGCAGGCATCGCGGGCACCGAGGGCGCGGTCGGCGGCGACGGTGCGGGCCGGCACGTCACCGGCGTCCTGCTCGACGACGGCACCGAGGTGGCGGCCGACCACGTCATCGTCGCCCCCGGGCGCGAGGGCGCGCGCTGGCTGGTCGACGAGTGCCACCGGCTGGGCATCGCCCTGCGCACCAACCCCGTGGACATCGGCGTACGCGTCGAGGTGCCGGCGGCGATCATGGAGCCTCTCACCAGCACCCTTTACGAGAGCAAGCTCGTCTACTACACGCCGAGCTTCGACGACCCGGTGCGCACCTTCTGCATGAACCCCTACGGCGAGGTGTCGCTGGAGAACTACGGCGACGTCGTCACCGTCAACGGCCACAGCTACGCCGACGTCAAGACCGACCGCACCAACTTCGCCCTGCTGGTCTCGACCGATTTCACCGAGCCCTTCGACGACCCTCTGGCCTACGGCGCGTCGATCGCGCGCCTCGCCAACCTGCTCGGCGAGGACATCATCGTGCAGCGTCTCGGCGACCTCCAGCAGGGCCACCGCTCGACCGCCGACCGCCTGCGGCGCGGCACGGTCGAGCCCTCGCTCAAGGGCGCCACCCCCGGCGACCTCAGCTTCATCCTGCCGTACCGCCACCTGCGCGACATCCTCGAGATGCTCGAGGCGATGGACGCCCTGGTGCCCGGCGTCAACGCCCGCGACACCCTGCTCTACGGCGTCGAGGTCAAGTTCTACTCGGCGCGGCCCGAGCTCGACCGGATGCTGCAGACGCCGGTCAGCGGGCTCTACGCCGTGGGTGACGGCGCCGGCATCACGCGCGGGTTGGTGCAGGCGTCGGCCGCCGGTATCATCGCCGCTCGTGCGATCCTCGGCGGCGGCGAGCCCGCCGGCCGGGGCGACCGCGCGAACGAACGGCGCCGCGACGCGGCGTCCTGAGGGGAGGCAGCGTGCCCGCCACCATCGTGATCGGCGCCCAGTGGGGCGACGAGGGCAAGGGCAAGATCACCGACCTGCTTGCCGAGAAGGCCGACGTCATCGCCCGCTATCAGGGCGGCAACAACGCCGGCCACACGATCGTGCGCGACGGCGAGGAGTTCAAGCTCCACCTCATCCCATCGGGGTTCCTCTACGCGGGCAAGACCTGCGTCATCGGCAACGGCGTCGTCATCGACCCGCGCATCATGTTCGAGGAGCTCGAGGCGCTGCGCTCTCGCGGCATCCCCGGCGACAACCTGCAGGTCTCCGGCAACGCCCACCTGATCATGCCCTACCATCTGCTGCTCGACGGAGCCAGCGAGCGCCAGCTCGGCAAGTTCAAGATCGGGACGACCGGGCGCGGCATCGGCCCGTGCTACATCGACAAGTACATGCGCACGGGCATCCGGGTGCAGGACCTGCTCGACGAGAAGATCCTGCGCCGCAAGATCCACACCGCGCTCGAAGAGAAGAACTGGCTCCTGGAGCGCTACGACCTCGGCGTGCTCGACCCCGACCAGGTGACCGACGAGCTGCTCGGGTACCGCGAGCGCTTCGAGCCCTTCATCTGCGACGCCTCGCTGCTCGTGAACCAGGCCCTCGACCACGACAAGCACGTGCTCTTCGAGGGCGCCCAGGGCACGCTGCTCGACATCGACTTCGGCACGTATCCCTTCGTGACGTCGAGCAACCCGATCGCCGGTGGAGCCTGCACCGGCGCCGGCGTCGGGCCCACGCGCATCGACCACGTGGTCGGCGTCGCCAAGGCGTACACGACACGGGTCGGCGAGGGCCCCTTCCCGACCGAGCTCTTCGACGACGTCGGGGCGGCGATGTGCGAGGTCGGCCACGAGTTCGGCACCACGACCGGGCGCAAGCGCCGCTGCGGCTGGCTCGACCTCGTCGCTTTGCGCTACGCGGTGCGCACGAGCGGCATCACCCACCTCGCGATCACCAAGCTCGACGTGCTCAGCGGGCTGCCGGGGCTCAAGGTCTGCACGCGCTACCGCGCCGGGCGGCGCGTGCACGAGGAGTTCCCGCTGCTGCAGACCGACTTCCACCACGCCACGCCGCTCTACGAGGAGTTGCCCGGCTGGACCGAGGACATCCGCGACTGCGAGAGCTGGCAGGACCTGCCCGAGGCGGCGCGCGACTACGTGCAGTACATCGCCACCTTCACGCAGACCCGGGTGAAATTCATCGCCGTGGGCCCGGCGCGCGACGAGACCATCGTGCTGCCACGCTCGATCGGGCGCGGCGGCGCGGTCTGAGGCGACCGCACACGCAGGCCGGCGCGTGCCGCGAGGCGCCGCCGGCCGCCGTGCTGCGGCGTGCCGCCGCCGGCGCTGCAGGACGCTCGCGCCGGCGCCCGGTCTAGCGCACGTACTTGATCAGCAGCAGGTCGTTGCCGCGGCGACCGGCGACGTACACGGCCGACGACGTGACGACGAGGTCGTCGCCGATGTCCCTGGCCGTGGTGGACCAGCGGTCGTCCCAGCGGTAGGCCGCGTTCCACCCCGAAGACCAGGTCATGACGTCGCGTCCGGTCAGCAGCGTGTCGATCCAGCCGGTGGCCCAGAGGGTGCCGTCGCCGGCCACGTGGAGGTCGGTCACCTGGTCGTCGCGGGCCGCGTCGCCGGCCCAGCCCCAGTGCAGCCCGGTGGCGCCGCCGGCCTCGAGGCACTGCAACTCGGCGTCGCGCTGGTTCACGAGGTCGTTCGTCATGAAGCCGCCGAAGACGCTGCGGCCGAGGCTGTCGATGCCGGCGCAGGAGAAGTGGTCGGCGCCGGCGACGGGCCCGTTGAAGGCCGACCAAGAGACGAGCGCCCCGGCGCGCGTGTAGCGCACGGCGAGCGAGTCGTGGTCGACGCCGGCCGCGTCGACCGTGCGGCCGGCGACGGCGACGCCGCTGCGTCGGACGGCGACGTCGGCGCCGGTCTCCTCGCGACCGACGTCGAGGACGCGCGCCCAGCGGCGCGTGCCAGTCGCCGCGTAGGAGAGCGTCACGAGATTGCGGCGCGTTTGCAGGACCGTGCCTTCGAAGCCGGTGACGTACACGTTGCCGTCGACGTCGAGAGCCATTGAGGACGGCAGGTCGTCGAGGCCCTCGGGGCCGGCGTAGGTGCGCGCCCACAGTGTCGTGCCGTTGGGCGCCAGCTTGGCCGTGCGCCAGTCCTTGCCGCCGGCGCTCTTGGCGACCGAGCCGGTGACGTAGATGCGCCCGGCTCCGTTGACGACGACGTCCAGCGCGCGGTCGTCACCGCCGGCGAGCCCCGCGACGGTCTTCGTCCAGAGACGGGTGCCGGCGCGATCGAACTTGACAACGAACCAGTCCGGCGTGCCGGCCCTGCCGCCGGAGAACCAGCCGCAGACGACGAGGTTGCCCTCGGGGTCGGCGGCGATGCCCTCGACCCACTCGTCCACGTCGACCCCGCGGCTCCAGGTACGCACCCACTTGCGCGTGCCGTCGGGGCGGTAGCGCGCGACGATGACGTCGTACTTGTCGGGGGTGGGGCGCAGGATCGAGCAGGCCACGTAGATGTCGCCCGTCGCGGCAGCGGTGACGTGGACGTTGGCGACGACCCCGGGGGTCTTCGCGTTCCAGATGTCGCGCCAGAGGAACGTGCCCGGCGCCGCCGTCGCGCCGGCCGCCGGCGCGAGCAGGAGCGCCAGGAGAAGCGCGGCGAGCACGACGAGCATCGCGCGGGCGGCCGCCCGCGCGGTCGGTCGGTCCTGACCCATGGTCTCCCCCTTTGGACGCGGCGCCTTGCCGACGCCGGGGGCCCCGACGGCGCGCGCCTCACACCCTCGCCGCACCCGCGGGCGAGCGAGTACGGTGAACATCAGAACCATTGTACACCGCCGGAGCCCGAGGCTGAGTCGAGGCAGGGCACTCTCGGCGCAGGCGCGCGTCGGGGCCGCGAGCGAGGCGGGACCCGCGCCGCACCGGTCCCGCGAGCGGAACGAGGCCCGTCTGCCTCGACGGACCCGGAATGAGGCGAGGCCCGGCCGCCTGACGGCGGCCGGGCCTCGCGGCCTTCACACCACTGCGGTCGGGGGGAGCCCCCCGGCCGGTTCAGCGCGGATAGCGGATGAGCACCAGGCTGGTGCCGCTGTGGGCGACCACGTAGGCGGACTTCGAGGTCACGTGCATGTCCTGCCCGCTGTCGAAGTCAGACGCCACATCGTAGACGGCGTTCCAGCGCTCGACGCCGGCGGCGTCGAAGGACCGCGTGACCGCCGCCCCAGCGACGGACCCGGTCACCCAGACGTTGCCGCCGAGGGCGACGAACATCTCGTTGAACTGGTCGCCCAACGCGTTGCCCGAACCGGTGAGCTCGAAGGCCCACTCGGACACGGCATCGGCGTTGTACTGCGTGAGCAACGCGGTCGAGTCACCGGTCGACTCGTGCACGTTGAAGCCGCCGAAGACGCTCCGGCCGAGGCCGTCGATGCCGGCGCACAGGTACTCGTCTGTCACGGTGCTGCCGTAGTCGAGGGACGCGGCCATGAGCGCCTCGCCGTCACGCGAGTACTTCAGCGCGTACGCGGACGTGAACGTGGGATCCTCGGCCACGGCCTTGACCGCGACCACGACGCCGGTCTTGCGCACGGCGATGTCGACGCCCGTCTCCTCGTACTGCATGTTGAAGGGCAGGACCCACTCGGCGGTGCCGTCCGGAGCGTACTTAAGGGTGACCGCGTCTTTGCGCACGTGGTTGTTCTGGTCAGTGCCCTCGAAGCCGGTGACGTAGATGTTGCGCGCCGCGTCGATGGCCATCGCCGTGGGCTCGTCGTCGAGCTGCGCGGCACCCTTGTACGTGCGTGCCCAGACCGTCTCGCCGCTCGGCTTGTACTTCACCGTGCGCCAGTTCTTGCCGCCGGTGCTCTGAGTGACGAACCCGGTCGCGAAGATGCGGCCGTACTTGTTGACGGCCACGTCGACGGCGCGGTCGTCGCTGCCGGCCGTGCCGCCGGTGGTCTTTGCCCACTTGAGATAGCCGTCGCGGTCGTACTTGAGCATGAACCAATCGTCCTGGCCGCCCTTGTCGTACCACCCGACCACGATCAGGTTGCCGTCGGGGTCGGTCGCGACCCCTGTCACCATCTCGTTGATGTCGGTGCCCCGGCTCCACGACCGCACCCACTTGCGGGTGCCGTCCGGGCGGTACTTCGCCACGATCACGTCATACGTCGAGTACGACGGGCGGAAGACCGAACAGGCCGTGAAGATGTCGGACTGCGCCGAGCGCACGACCTGGGCGTTCGTCACCTCACCGGGTGACTTGGCGCTCCAGACGTTCGCCCAGAGCGGCTCGACCGGATCGGCCGCCAAGGCCGCCGGTGCGAGTAGCAGAACGGCGACCACGATCAGAAGCAGGCCGATCGCGCCCCTTGTCGCCTGTCTCGCCGGAGTGCTGCAGACTCCCATGGTTCCCCCTTGTAGTGTTTGCGACGGCCCTCAGTATAGTCAGAGCCTGTGAAGATACAAGTAGGGCTTCGAGCGCTGTGGGGAGTGCGCCACCTCGCGGGCGCGTCTGGGGCCGGCCGCCTCCCGGCGGCCGGCCCCAGACGGACAGGTGCTGCGCTGCTCGCGCGGGGCCGTAGCCCTGACGGCTCACCGCACGTACTTCATCAGCACCAGGCTGTCGCCGCTGCGTCCCGCGACGTACACGTACTTCGACGTGACCGACATCGCGTCGCCGCTGGTGGCGTTCACCGTGTCGTAGACGCCGGTCCACCCGTACCAGCGCTGGGCACCTGCGGCGTCGAAGGACCAGGTCACGGCGTGCCCGCCGATGCTGCCGGTCGCCCAAGTCGTCCCGCTGATCGCGACGAAGAGATCGTTGAACTGATCGCCGGGCAGGGCACCGGCGGCAGACTGGCTGAACGACCACTCGGACACACCGCTCGCGTTGTACTGCGAGAGCCGCGCGGATGAGTCGGCGGTGGCCTCGTCAATGGAGAACCCGCCGAAGACGCCCCGCGCGGAGCTGTCGATGCCGGCGCAGAGGAACTCATCGGTGACCGTGTTGGCGTCGTCGAGCGTCGCCGTCCAGAGGTCGTCACCGTCACGCGTGTACTGCTTCGCCAGCGCGTAGGTGTGCTGGGCGTTCTCGTCGATCTTCTTGACCGCCACGACGACCCCGCTCAGTCGGACGGCGACGTCCACGCCCATCTCCTCCCCGCCGTCATGGAACCTCATGACCCAGGCGCGCGTGCCGTCGCGACCGTAGCGGATGGTCACCGCGTCGCGGCGCACCTTCTTGGCCGTGCCGGCCCATCCCGTCACGTAGAGGTTGCCCTCGGCGTCGATCGCCATCGCCGCAGGCTGATCGTCCAGGCCCTCGGAGCACTTGTAGCTCACCGACCAGACTTGAGCGCCCGTCGGCTTCAGCTTCACCGTGCGCCAGTCCTTGCCGCTGGAGCTCTGTGTGACGTAGCCGGTGACGTAGATGCGACCGTACTTGTTGATGACCACGTCGACGGCGCGGTCGTCGCCGCCGAAGGCGCTGCCGATGCTCTTCGACCACAGCAGGTTGCCGACGCGACCGAACTTCAGGATGGACCAGTCCGGCGTTCCGTCGTCCTTGCCGGTCGCCGACCACCCGCACACGACGAGACGTCCATCCGGATCGACGGCGATGCCCTCGACCATGTCGTCGTACGACGTCCCCCGGCTCCAGGACTTGACCCACTCCCGAGTGCCGTTGGCGCGGTAGCGCGCGACGATCACGTCGTACTTGCCCGTGGTCGCGCGGAGCAGCGAGCACGCCGTGTAGATCTCGCCGGTGGGCGTCTTGGCCACATGCACGTTCGTGACGACTCCGGGGGTCTTCGCATTCCACGTGGTGCTCCACAGCGGCGCCACCCCGCCGTTCGCGAGAGCGGCCGGCGCCAGCACCAGCACGGCGGTCACCGCCGCTAGCGCGACGAGACTCCACCGCATCATCGGCCTTGCCGGCCGCCTACCCTGCCCCATGGTCCCCCCTTTAGTTGTGTTCGCCTTGACACTCATTATAGCGTCGGAACATCTCCGTACAAGGGCACCGCACGCCTCGCCGCCGCTCCGACCACAGGCTGACCGCGGGCGCGGCGTGCGCTACTGTGCTCCCGTGTCTCCGCACGGTACCGCAGACCCACCTCGCCAGTCGATGCCCGCCACCGGCGCAGAGTACCGGCCGGCCGCGGCCGCTCCGGCGCCGTCGGCGACCGACGGGCGCGCCCGTGAGGCGGCCCCCGAGGGATCCACCCCGCTGTCACCCTTCCTGAGCACCAAGCTGCGCCTGCTCACCTGGATCGCCGTCGTCGCCGTCGTCTGGGTACACGCCTACAACCTCGGCAGCCGGGCGCGCCTCGGCGAGAACGCGCCGGACATGGCCGGCGCTCCGGGAGTCGCGGGCTTCGTGCAGTACTTCATCTCGCAGGCACTCGCGCGCTGGCCGGCCGCCCTGCTGTTCGCCATCTCCGGGTTCCTCTTCTTCCGCAGCCTGGTGCCGGCGGCGGACCAGTTCCTCGCCAAGTACAAGCGACGGGTGCGCACGCTGGCGGTGCCCTTCCTGCTCTGGAGCGCCTGGGGGGTCACCCTGTACGTCGTCCTCCACGCCCTGCCCCTCGCCTCGGGCTACGTGTCGGCCGGCGCGCTCGAGCGGCTCACGCCGGCCGCTCTTCTCGAGATGCTGCTGGTGCGCCCCGTCGCCTATCCGCTGTGGTTCCTGCAGGCGCTCCTCTTCTGCGTGATCGCCTCGCCACTCCTCTGGGTCATGGTGCGCGCCCTGCAGGCGGCCGCGCTCCTGCCGTTCGCGGTGCTGTGGCTGTCCAACGTCGGTGTCGGCGGCTCCAACTACGTCAACTTCAAGGCCCTGCTGTTCTTCACCCTGGGAGCGCTCATCGCCGTGCGGCTGCGCGACGGCCGCTGGGTGCCGCTCACCGGCCCCGAAGGCGCCGAGCGCTCGAGGGCCCTGGGTCGTCTCCTGCTGCCGTCGTTCGTGCTCGCCGCCCTGCTCTTCACGTGGTTGCTGCGCGGCGAGACCGCCTGGTGGGCCGGCGGGCTGCACAAGGCCCTCATGTGCCTCGCGGTCGCCGCGCTCTGGTTCGGCTACGACGCCTATCTCGCACCGCTCGCCCGGCGGCCCGCGGTCATGTGGGCGGCCGGCTTCTCCTTTTTCGTCTACGCCGCCCACGAACCGCCGCTGATGATCGCCAAGCGCGTGCTGCTACGCTGGGCCGGCGGGCCGGCCGCGGGCGACGCGGGAGTCGTGTTCGTCTACTTCGCGGCTCCCCTCCTCACCATCGCCGCGTGCCTCGTCGCCGGGTGGGCGCTGCGCCGCTGGGCCCGCCCCGCCTACGCCCTGATGACCGGCCGCCGCTGAACCGGCGGCGGGCGGAGCCGCAGACCCTGCTGAGCCGGCGGTGATCCCCGGCGCAGCGGCCGCCGCAGACGCCGCCGACCGCCGCCGCGGCAGGGTGCCGAGGTTTCGCCTCCGCCCTCCCGGTCGCACGGGTGCGACCCGTGCGAGGTCACCGTCCGCGGCGTTCGGCGGCCTCGCGACCTCGTCTTCGACCCTCCCTGCAGCAACGGCGGCGCCGTTTTCGGCTGCAAGGACGAGGAATAGGACCTTCAAGACCCGGCGGTGACGGGCGCGCCGGGAGGCGTGACGCAGGGAGTGCCGCCGTGGCTGAAGTCAGCTTTGAAGGCGTGACCAAGACCTACGCCGACGGGACGACGGCCGTCCGTGAAATGGACCTGAGCATCGACGACGGCGAGTTCATGGTGCTGGTCGGACCGTCGGGCTGCGGCAAGACCACCGCCCTGCGCATGCTCGCCGGTCTCGAGGAGATCACCGCCGGCGTCATCCGCATCGGCGAGCGCGCCATCAACCACGTCCCGCCGCGCGACCGCGACATCGCCATGGTCTTCCAGAGCTACGCCCTCTACCCGCACCTCTCCGTCTACGACAACATCGGCTTCGGGCTCAAGCTGCGCGGCGAGAAGAAGCAGGTCATCGACGAGCGCGTGCGCGAGGCGGCCAGGATCCTGGGCCTCGAGCCGTTCCTCAAGCGCAAGCCGCGGGCGCTCTCCGGCGGTCAGCGCCAGAGGGTCGCCATGGGGCGGGCGATCGTGCGTCAGCCCGCCGCCTTCCTGATGGACGAGCCGCTCTCGAACCTCGACGCCAAGCTGCGCGTGCAGATGCGGGCCGAGATCAGCCGCCTGCAGAGCGATCTCGGCACCACGACCGTGTACGTGACCCACGACCAGGTCGAGGCGATGACGATGGGCGACCGGGTCGCGGTCATGCGCAGGGGCGAGCTCCAGCAGGTGGCGGCGCCCCAGGAGCTGTACGACCGCCCCGTCAACCTCTTCGTCGGAGGCTTCATCGGGAGCCCGACGATGAACATGATCGAGGTGACGCTCGAGCGCGGCGACGGTCACCTGACGGCGCGGACCGGCAGTCAGACGCTGCGTCTCGACGAGCGGGTCCTGGCGGCGCATCCCGCGCTGGCCGCCTACGAAGGACGGCGCGTCGTCATGGGCATCCGGCCGGAGGACCTCGAGGACGTCGCCCTGGTCGACGACTCGCCGCCGGACCTGCGCCTGCGCGGCACGGTGCTGCTGCGTGAGGCGCTCGGCTCCGAGCTCGTCGTCCACTTCGAGGTGGACGCGCCGCCGGTCCTCACCGAGGACGCGCGCGAGCTGCTCGAAGACAGATCGATCGCGCCGGACATGCCGGCGTTCACCGAGGAGGACCGGGCCTCGACGCTCGTCGGGCGCTTCGACCCGTCCTCCGGGGTCCGCGAGGGCCAGGACGTCGAAGTCGCCGTCCAGACACGGGCGCTGCACTTCTTCGACCCGGACTCGGGGCTCGCAGTCTACGACGAGGTCGGAACAGTCGAACGGTCGCCCGCCGGGGTGGCCTGAGATCTCGTCAGCAAGAAGGGAGTTGACCACACCATGAACAACGTACTCTGGATCATCATCGCCATCGTCGTGGTGGCCGCAGTCGTGATCGGCGTGGTGGTATGGACGGGTGACGACGAAGAGGGCGTCGGCGGCGGCGGGGAGCCGGTCGCCGACGTGACCGGCTCGGTCGCCGTCATGGCCGTGTGGACGGGCGCCGAGCAGGCCTCGTTCCAGGCCGTCCTCGACGGCTTCAACGAGGCCTATCCCAACGTCACCGTCACCTACACCTCGGCCGGCGACCAGCTGCCGACCGTGCTCGGCACCGCGGTCGAAGGCGGCAACCCGCCGGACATCGCGGTCCTGCCGCAGCCCGGGCTCATGAAGGAGTACGCCGACCGCGGCGAGCTCCAGTCCATCGACTTCGCGCGCGAGACCATCGACGAGCACTTCGCCGAGGACTGGGTGAAGCTGGGCACCGTGGACGACACGCTCTACGGCCTCATCTTCAAGGGCGCCAACAAGTCGACCGTCTGGTACAACGTCAACGTCTTCAACGGCGCCGGCGTCACACCACCGGCGACGTGGGACGAGCTGCTCCAGGCCGCCGAGCAGATCGGCGCCTCGGGCGTGCCCGCGTACTCGATCGCGGGGGCCGACGGCTGGACCCTGACCGACCTGTTCGAGAACATCTACCTGCGGACGGCCGGTCCCGAGCTCTACGACCAGCTGACGGCGCACGAGATCCCCTGGACCGACCCCTCGGTCACCGTGGCTCTCGAGCGCATGGCCGACCTGTTCGCCGACACGGCCAACATCGCCGGCGGCACGCCGGGCGCCCTGCAGACCGACTTCCCGACCTCGGTCACCCAGGTCTTCAAGGAGAGCCCCGACGCCGCGATGGTCTTCGAGGGCGACTTCGTGCAGGGCGTGATCCTCGACGCCAGCGAGGCGATGCCGGGCGAGGACTTCGACGTCTTCACCTTCCCGTCGATCGAGGGCTCCGCGCCGTCGGTCATGGGCGGCGGCGACCTCGCCGTCCTGTTCCGTGACAGCGACGCCTCGAGGGCACTGATCGAGTACCTCGCGACCCCCGAGGCGGGTGAGATCTGGGCCGCCCGCGGCGGCTTCAGCTCGCCCAACCGGAACGTCGACCCGGCCGTCTACCCGGACGACCTGACACGGCAGACGGCGACCGATCTCGCCGAGGCCGAGACGTTCCGCTTCGACCTCTCCGACCTGACGCCGTCGGAGTTCGGCGGCACCCCGGGTCAGGGCATGTGGCAGATCCTGCAGGACTTCCTGCAGAGCCCGGACCAGATCGAACAGACGCAGCAGCGTCTCGAGAGCGCGGCCGTGCAGGCCTACGGCCGGTGACCGTCCCGGTATCGTGAGAGGACTCTGGGATGCGCGACGGGGCGGGACACGCGACGGAGGCGCCGCCGGCCGGACGGCCGGCGGCGCCTCCCCCTGGCGGGGCCGAGGCTGAGGCCCCGGGGTCGACGCGCGACCCCGGGCGCTGGAGGCGCTACGCCATCGCGTTCGGGTTCCTCGCCCCTGCCCTCGTCTTCCTCGCCGTCTGGATCGTCTACCCCACCGTCTCGACGATCGTCAGGAGCCTCTACGGCCGCCGCGGTGACGAGTTCGTCGGGTTCGACAACTACGTCACGCTCTTCACGACCGATCTGCTCCTCACCGCGATCCGCAACAGCGCCGTCTGGGTCCTCGTCGTGCCGGTGCTCGTCACCGCGATCGGCCTCATCTTCGCCGTGCTGACGGAGCGCATCCGCTGGTCGGTCGCTTTCAAGACGGCGGTCTTCATGCCGATGGCGATCTCGCTCTTCGCCGCCGGGATCATCTGGCGCATCGTGTACGACCGGAACCCCGAGCGCGGCGCGGCGAACGCGGCCATCGCTACGGTGCACGACGTGTTCAGCGACACCGGCATCCTCCACGGGGCGCGGCCCTCCACGGACGCCATCGAGCAGCTCGCGGACGGCGCCGTCGGGCCGGCTGCGCCACTCGCCCCCGGCGACGTGGCGCTCCTCGGTCTCACCGCGATCGCGCCGGCCGACGTGCCCGACGACGCCGAGCCGGCGGTCCCGCCGGAGCCGCTGCGCGGCGGCATCACCGGGGTCGTGTGGCGCGACTTCACGCCCGGCGGCGGCGAGCCCGGCCGGGTCGACGAGGGCGAGCTCGGCCTGCCCGGCGTCGACGTGGAGCTGCGCGACGCGGCCGGACGGGTCGTCGCCACGGTCGAGACCGACGCCCGGGGAGCCTTCGCCTTCGAGGAGCTCGAGCAGGGTCCCTACGGCGTAGCGGTCGCCGCCGCGGTCTTCGCCGAGCCCTTCGAGGGCGTGAGCTGGCTCGGCCCGCAGCTGATCACCCCGGCCATCATCATCGCCTACACCTGGGTCTGGGCCGGCTTCGCTATGGTCGTCATCGGCGCCGGACTGGCGGCGATCCCCCGCGACGTGCTCGAAGCGGCGCGCACGGACGGCGCCACCGAGTGGCAGGTCTTCAGCCGCGTCACCGTGCCGCTGCTGGCGCCGGTGTTGTCGGTGGTCTTCATCACGATGATGATCAACGTGCTCAAGGTCTTCGACATCGTCCTGTCGGTCGCACCCGCCTCGGTGCAGGACGACGCCAACGTCATCGCGCTGGCGATGTGGCGGACGTCCTTCGGCGGCGTCAACGACTTCGGTCTCGGCTCGGCGATCGCGGTCCTGCTCTTCGTGCTCGTGATCCCGATCCTGCTGCTCAACATCCGACGCTTCAGAAGGGAGGCGTGATGGCGACCGCACCCGAACGCGCCGGCGCGCCGCACCCGCCGCGCGACGACAAGGCCGGGACGCGGCGGGAGAGCGAGTCCGGGACGCCGCGGCACGGCGTCGCCGGGGCACCCCGAGGCGGCCTCGCCGCCCGCATCCTGCGCGTGATCGGTACGCTGCCCGTGCACATCCTGCTGGTCGTGATCGCCGTGCTCTGGCTGATGCCGACGCTGGGCCTCTTCTTCACCTCCCTGCTGCTGCCCTCCGACATCGCCGGCGGCGGGTGGTGGCAGGTTTTCACCGAGCCCTCGAGGATGACGCTCGACAACTACGCGAAGGTCCTCGACGATCCCGCCATCACGTCGGCGCTGCTCACCACGCTGTGGATCGCCATCGGCAGCACGGTACTGCCGATCTTCATCGCCGCGCTGGCCGGCTACGCCTTCGCCTGGATGGACTTCCCCGGGCGGGACTGGCTCTTCATCGGCGTGATCGCCATGCTGGTCGTGCCGCTGCAGATGGCGCTGATCCCGATGTTCTCGCTCTACAACCGGCTCGGGATCTTCGACACCGTCGCCGGCCTCATCCTCTTCCACACCGCCTTCGGGCTGCCGTTCGCGATCTTCCTCCTGCGCAACTTCTTCATCGGGATCCCCAAGGAGCTGCTCGAGGCGGCGCGCATCGACGGGGCCAGCGAGCTCGGCATCTTCTTCCGCCTCGTGCTGCCGCTCGGCCTGCCGGCGATCGCCTCGGTCGGCATCTTCCAGTTCCTCTGGATCTGGAACGAGCTCCTCGTGGCCCTGACGCTGGGCAGGGAGACACAGCCGATCACGGTGGCGATCTTCTCGCAGATGCGCCAGTTCGGGGCCAACATCGACGTCATCGCCCCGGCCGCGTTCCTTTCGCTGGTCGTGCCGCTGATCGTGTTCTTCGCCTTCCAGCGGTACTTCGTACAGGGCCTGCTGGCCGGGTCGGTCAAGTGAGGGCTGGGACGGGCGGCGCGGCGACGC
Organism: Thermoleophilia bacterium; assembly: GCA_035464075.1. GTDB lineage: Bacteria > Actinomycetota > Thermoleophilia > UBA2241 > UBA2241 > UBA2241. The sequence continues at coordinate 18,091 of DATHSP010000187.1, forward strand.
CCCGCCGCCCGTCCCGGCCCCGCCTCACCGGCACGCCATCGTCCGGCCGGCGGCGGACGGGGGCGCCATTGTCCGGCCGGCGCCTCGCGGATAGACTCTGAGGCCGTGGCGGCCGGGCTGGCGACGAATCACGGCCGGCCGCCGAGTCGCTCCGTGCGCGCGCCGCGTCGCGTGCGTACGGCCCCGGCAAGAGAAGGAGGGCGCATGCGGGTGCTCGTGGTCGGCGGCGGGGGCAGGGAGCACGCCCTCGTCCACTCCTTCTCCCGTTCGTCGCTGCGCCCCCAGGTGTTCTGCGCGCCCGGCAACGCCGGCATCGCCGCCGAGGCCGACTGCGTGCCGGTCGGCGCCGAAGACCTCGAGGGGCTGCTCGACTTCGCCGGGCGCGAGCGCCCCGACCTCACCGTCGTCGGGCCCGAGGCGCCGCTCGTCGACGGCGTCGCCGACCTCTTCCGCGAGCGCGGCCTGCTCGTGTTCGGCCCCGATGCCCAGGCGGCGCAGATGGAGGGCAGCAAGCTCTTCGCCAAAGAGGTCATGGACGAAGCCGGAGCGCCGACCGGCGCCTACAGCCGGCACACGAGCGCCGAGTCGGCGTTCGCGGCGCTCGCCGCTCAGTCCGCGTACCCGGTCGTCGTCAAGGCCGACGGCCTTGCCGCCGGCAAGGGCGTGATCATCGCCGGCGACGAGGCCGAGGCGAGAGCCGCCGTCGAGAGCATGCTCGTCGCCCACTCGTTCGGCGCCGCCGGCGACGTCGTCCTCATCGAGGAGCACCTGACGGGCAGCGAGGTCTCGCTGCTCGTGCTCTGCGACGGCGAGACCGCCGTGCCGCTCGCCCCGGCCCAGGACTACAAGCGCATCTTCGCCGGCGACCAGGGGCCGAACACCGGCGGCATGGGCAGCTACTGCCCGGTGCCGGGGTTCGGCCCGAAGGCCGTCGACGCCGCCATGGACACCGTCGTCCAGCCCGTGCTCGACGCTCTGAGGCGACGCGGTATCACCTACCGCGGCGTGCTCTACGCCGGCCTCATCGTCACCGCCGACGGGCTCAAGGTCCTCGAGTTCAACTGCCGCTTCGGCGACCCCGAGACGCAGGCCGTGCTGCCACGCCTCGAGAGCGACCTCCTCGAGCTCTGCCTCGCGGCCGCGTCGGGCGAGCTCGCCGGGGCCGCCCCGGCCTGGACGGCCGAGGACTGCGTCACCGTGGTCATGGCCTCGGCCGGCTACCCGGCGAGCAGCCACAAGGGCGACGTGATCGAGGGCCTCGAGGCGGCCGCCGCCCTGCCCGGCGTGACGGTCTACCACGCCGGGACCGCGGCCGCGTCCTCGCCGTGAGCGCGCTCGGCGAAGGCTTCGCCGCCGCCCGTGAGCGCGTCTACGAGGGCATCCGCGCGATCCGCTTCGAGGGCGCCCAGACGCGACCCGACATCGCCGAGCGCGCCGTGCACGCCCAGGCCGGCGAGATCAGCCTGTTCCCCGAGGGGTGGAAGCCCTGAGACCGTCACTCGCGGCCGGCGCCGCGAAGAGTCCGGCGTCGGCCGGCCGATGAGAGGAGTCTGACGTGGAGAAGACGAGCACCGAGGTCGAGACCCTGCTGCAAGGCATCCAGATGGACCCCGTGCTGGTCGGCATCGTGATGGGGAGCGAGAGCGACCGCGAGGTGATGGACGCCGCGGTGAAGGAGCTCGAGGAGCGCCACATCGCCTGCGAGGTCAACGTGCTCAGCGCGCACCGCACTCCGGACAAGGTCGCCGAGTACGCCAAGGGGGCGCAGGCCCGCGGCCTCAAGGTCCTCATCGGCGGCGCCGGCAAGGCGGCGGCCCTGCCCGGCGTGCTGGCCGCCTACACCAACCTGCCGGTGATCGGCGTGCCCATCAAGACCAGCGACCTCGGCGGTCTGGACTCGCTGCTCAGCATCGTGCAGATGCCGCCCGGCGTCCCGGTGGCCTGCGTCGCCATCAACGGCGCCCGCAACGCCGCGATCCTGGCGGCGAAGATCCTCGACGTGTAGGCGAGCGCCGCGGCCGCCCCGGGGCGGCCCGAGCCCGCCGCGGGCCGCCGCCCGACGGTCGCTGTGGCCGCTCAAGGGGAACAGTCCGGGCATGAGCAGACGTGGCTTCGATTCGGCTCGGGTGCCGCGGCCCGACGGCCCGTACTCGTCGGGCGTGTCCGCCGGGCACCTCGTCCTCGTCTCGGCCCAGCTCCCGCTGACCGCTGAGGGCACCCTGGTCGACGGCGCTGCGGCGGAGCAGGCGCGACGCTGCCTCGACAACCTCGCCCACCAGCTGCGCTCGCAGGGCCTCGGTCTCGACAGCGTCGCGGAGCTCGTCGTCTACGCCGTCGCGGAGGAGGACGTCACGGCCATCGACGCCGCCGTGGCCGAGTACTTCGACGAGCCGCGACCGGCGCGCACCGTCGTCGGTGTAGCATGGGTGCCGCACGGCGCCCGGCTCCAGGTCGGCGCGCTCGCGATCCGGTACTAGAGAGGCCATGGACCCGAAGCGCATCTCGGCGGCGATCTACGTGGCCGTCGCCGTCATCGGCCTGCTGCTCGCGTATGTCGCGATCCGGGCCGCGCTCACTTGAGCGTGTCGCCGACGCCCGCCTGACCTCGCCCGATCCAAGGAGGCCCTCGTGGACCGCTCGACCTACGCAGCAGCGGACGGCGCCCCGGCCGTCGGCCCGTACTCCCCGGCGGTCGGCGCCGGCGACCTCGTCTTCATCTCCGGGCAACTCGCCCTCGACGCCGGCGGCGCGATGGTCGGGGCAACGGCCGCCGGGCAGGCGCGCAAGGCGCTGGAGAACCTGAGGTCCCTGCTCGGCTCCGCCGGTCTCGGCATGGACGCGGTCGTCAAGACCACCATCTTCCTCCAGGACATGGGCGCCTTCGCCGACGTGAACGCGGTCTACGCCGAGTTCTTCACCGAGCCGTTCCCGGCGCGCTCGACGGTCGAGGTCGCGCGCCTCCCGAAGGACGCCCTCTTCGAGATCGAGGCCATCGCCGTCCGCGCATGAGGGACGGGGCGGACGGAGCGGCGGTGGTGGGCGGCGCCGGAGGCGCC
>DATHSP010000188.1:0-3978 GCA_035464075.1 Thermoleophilia bacterium
CCACCGCGCCGCCCTGCGCGCCGCCGAGGCGGCCGTGCTGCGCGCCGAGCGCCGCCTGGGCGAGATCGACGCCGAGCTGGCCGAGCCGGAGACGTACGCCGACCGCGGCCTCCTCGACCGGCTGCTCGACGAACGCGCCGCGGTCGAGTCCACGCTCGAGCACGAGTACGAAGAGTGGTCGCGGCTCGTGGACGAGGCCGAGCGGTAGTCGCCGTGCCCGCGCGCACGTGGCGATCCGACGCACGCGGCCCGTCGCGCGCGCCCGGCACGCCCGGGGCGGAGCGCCCGGGCGGCGCGACGGCCGCTGACTCCGCGAGTGGTGCACCCGACGCCCCGCAGCTGCGCCCGGCGGCGGTTGCCGCCTTGCAGCGCCGCGTCTTCGCCTGGTACGCCGACAACGCCCGCGACCTCCCCTGGCGGCGCACGACCGACCCGTACGCGATCCTCGTCAGCGAGGTGATGCTGCAGCAGACGCAGGTGAGCCGCGTCGTGCCCCGCTTCGAGCGCTGGATGACCCGCTTCCCCACGCTCGAGGCGCTCGCCGCCGCGGCGCTCGGCGACGTGCTTGCGGAGTGGTCCGGCCTCGGCTACAACAACCGCGCCGAGCGGTTGCGGCGGGCGGCGCAGGCCGTCGTCGTGGCAGCCCCACCGGGCGTCGCGGCAGCTCCCTGGGGCGCCGCCGCGGCCCCGCCGGGCGTGGCGGCGGCCCGGGAGGCCGGCGCCGGGAGGCCACCCGAGGCGACGCGCACCCGCGCCTCCCTGCCGGTCACGCTTCCCGAGCTGCGCCGTCTGCCGGGCGTCGGCCCCTACACCGCCCGTGCCGTGCTGGTCTTCGCCCACGACGCCGACCTCGCCGCGGTCGACGCCAACGTGCGCCGCGTCCTCACGCACGAGCTCGACCTGCCGCACGACCTCTCCCCGGCCGCCCTGCAGGCCGTGGCCGACCGCGTGCTGCCGCGCGGCCGCTCGCGCGACTGGCACAACGCCGTGATGGACTACGGCGCCGCCGTCCTCACCGGGCGCGCGACCGGCATCCGCGCCGTCAGCCGGCAGGCGCCGTTCGAGGGCTCGCGCCGCTGGTACCGCTCGCGCGCCCTGCGGCTGCTGCTGGACGGCAGCGCCCTCGACGTGCACGCGCTTGCCGCCGCGCTGCGACTCTCCCCCGAGGCGGCCGCGGAGATCGTCACCCTGCTCGAGAAGGACGGCCTCGTGCGCCGGCACGGCGAGGGCATCACGCTCGCCTGAGCGTCGCTCTCGGGGGGACGTCGCGTCGACCCGCTCGACGCCCGCGCCGCGCGCACGCCGCCGGCGGTAGTCACGCCGCGCAGGCGGGTAGGCTCGGCGCAGACGGACGGGAGGGAGCGATGCGCTACGAGGTCGAGGTCGTTGGGGTGCCCGAGCAGACGCTGGCCGTGCTCGGCGGGCGGGGCGCCATGAGAGAGGTCGGCGCCCGGATGCGCCGCCTGCGGGCGATCGTCGCCGAGGCGGGCCTCGTGGCCGACGGCCCGCTGATCGGGCGCTTCTATGAAGAGACGCGTGACGGCGAGACCATTGACTACGACGTCTGTCTCGCCGTCGCGCCGGCCGGCGACGGCTCGGTCCCCGACCGCATCGGTGAAGCTCGCGGCGAGCTCGTGCCCGCGCACCACACCCTGGCGACGAGGCACATCGGGCGGCGCGACCAGATGGACGACGCCGTCGCCGCCCTGCACGAGGCGCTGGACGCCATCGGCTACCGCGCCGCCGGACCGCTCTGGGAGGTGTACGTGGCCGGCGCGGCTGATGGCCTCGAGCCGGCCGACTTCATCACCGACCTGAGGCTGCCGTACGCGCGCTGAGCGGCAACGCCCGTACCCAGGCTCAGCGCGGGTCGCGCACGAGGGCCGTGAACAGCGGCGCGCCCGAGGCCTCCTCGGCCAGCACGACCAGGAAGGGCCGGTCGGCGCGCACCGCGAACGTCTCCACCGGCGCACTCGTGGCGCCGACGACCGCGCCGGTCGCCGCCGCCGCCTCGACGCCCTCTTCGTCCAGGTCGAGGTTCGCTTTGTGCAGGATCGCCTCGACGTACACACGCCCGCCGACGTCGGCGATGCCGGTGAAGTCGGCCTGGTCGGGCGAGAAGGCCCGCACGATGCCGAGCGCCTCCAGGTGCTCCTTCAGGCGCTCGGACTCGTACTCGAGACTCAGGCGCGGCACGGCCAGGCTGCCCTCCACGGGCTTCGCCGTGTCGAGAATGGTCCGGTAGCCGCCGTCGCCGAGCGCCTCCGCCGCCTCCTCCGGCGTGTGGGCGCCCTTCGGCACCACGATCCACACCGTCACCGGACCGTCGGTGCCCAGCGCGACGGCGTCGTAGACCTCCGTCGAACCGTAGCCGGCCTCCGGGCGTGACTGCATCATCGGCACGTCGACCGCCTCGCCGCTCTCCAGCGTGAACGATTCGGGCCGCGTCAGTGCGGGGTCGAAGTGCTCCCACTTCACCTTCAGGTAGACGGTGTTCACCAGGGTGAGGATGGTGGCCTCGGAGAAGTCGCCGGGGCTCACGAGCTCGGTGATGCGGCCCGCGGTGCGCTCCTCCACCCAGTCGTTGACCTGCGCTGCCGCCTCGCCGGGGTCGCCGGGAAGCTCGCGCATGTCGGCGGCGAAGTAGTCGCGGTTCGTGTCGATGAAGGCGGGCACGAAGGGGACGCCGTCGCGCAGCCAGAGGGAGTTCGCGATGCTCACCTTCGACGCGTCGCCGGCCTGAGCGCCGGTGATCAGGTCCGCCCAGGCCTGCCCCAGGGCGGTGCCGGTCAGGCCTTCGAGCGCGAGCGCCCGCTCGATCTCGGCGGCCGTCTCACCCCCGGCGCCCGTGAGGAGCATGGAGAGGACGGCGTGGATCGAAGCCGGCGAGATCACGACGTTCTCGCTCGTCGCCGCCGCCTCCCTGGCCAGCAGCGCGAAGCCGAACTCGGCCAGCGGGTCGCCGAGCGCCCCGGCCTCGGAGACCAGGGGGTCGGCCCGGCCTTGCTCGGGAAGCGCCGGAGAGGCCGGCGAGTCCTCACCGGGCGTGAACACGAGCGCGAGCACCGCCCCGAGCACCGCGCCCGCCAGCAGGATCGCCACCACTCTGCGTCGCATCTCAGTCCTCCCGGTTCGTGGACGCACCCTGTCGCGAGACCGCACCCGCTCGCACGCGCGACGGCGCGAGCGGTCCCGCGCGAAGACACCGAGGGAGACGCACGCCGGCCGCCGTGGGTTCAGGGTCGCGGCAGCCGTGGACGGGTCGGGGTCGCGGCGGCGCCCGGACGGCGGGATCCGCGGCGGCCGCGAGGGGGCGGATCCGCGACAGCCGCGAGTGGGGCGGAGCCGCGACGGCCTTCTGTGCGCACTCCGGGCCTGGGCGTCGGCGCCGCCGGCCCCATCGACGCGGCCGGCGGCGCGTCAGGTGCGGAACATCGTGAGCAGCATCGTCAGCGCGGTCTCCGCCCGGACGGCGTGGCGCAGCTCGGCCGGCATGTAGTACCAGCTGCCGGGTCCGGCCTCGTGGACCACGCCGTCCAGCACGACACGCCCGCTGCCTTCCAGGACGTGGATCACGGCGGGCACGCTCGCCGTGTGCTCCGAGAGTTCCTGCCCCCCGGCGAACGTGAACAGCACGATCTTGTGGTGCTCGTTCTCGACGATGGGCTTGCTGACGATGCCGCCCTCGGCGACCTCGCGCAACGCCGACAGATCGGCGACGACGGGCTGGTCTGGCATGCGGACTCCTCTCCGTGCGGACTGCCCGAGCCCCTCGGGCTCCGGCTCACGCGAGACGATACCCGAGCCGGCCCGGCCACGACCTTGACGAAGGTCACGGCGCCGTCGTGAGCCCGACCTTGTCCAAGGGCACGGCGCGGACGTTTGACGCCGCTCATTGGCCGGTATATAGTTCGTGACGCAAGTTACAAGCTCTACTATTTCTACTGAACCGAAGGAGGGTCGCCATGACGAACCGTG
>DATHSP010000189.1:0-4588 GCA_035464075.1 Thermoleophilia bacterium
GGGCATGCGCCCGTCGCCCCCGCCTCGTCGCGCGAGACCTCCGTCCAGCCGCAGCGCCCGCTCAGCTGCCCGCGCTCGCCCTCCGTGCTGCTCGCCGCCCGCGCACGCGGTGTACGACGTAGACGATGAACCCGGGGACAGCCGAGGCGGCGACGATGACGGCCAGCGCGAGGGCGAGGTAGTCGTTGACCCAATCGTAGCTGCCGAACCAGTAGCCGGCGCCGAGGAAGATGGTCACCCACAGGGCCGAGGCGATGGCGGCGAAGAACATGAGACGGTGGAAGTCCATCCGCGCGACGCCGGCGGTGAACGGCGCCAGGGTGCGCACCACGGGCAGGAAGCGCGCCAGCACGATGGCCAGCCCGCCGTGGCGCTCGTAGAACTCGTGCGCCTGGGCGACGTGCTCGGGCTTAAGGTACCGTCGCGGCTTGCTCAGCAGGTGGCCGCCGACGAAGCGCCCGATGAGGTAGTTGCAGACGTCGCCGAGGAAGGCGGCCACGAAGAGCAGCGGCGCGAGCACGAGGATGTTGAGGATCTCCGCGCCGGCCAGCGTGCCGCTCGTCAGCAGCAGCGACTCACCGGGCAGCCACGGCATCACGACGAGGCCGGTCTCGGCGAAGATCACCCCGCTGATGGCGGCGTACACCCAGACGCCGAGCTTCTCGACGAGCTCGGCCAGATAGACGTCCATGTTGAGGACGTAGTCGACGAAGCGGTCGATCATGGCTGCAGCCTACCCGGTCCGGACGCCCCCGACGAGAGCCCCGACGGCGCCGCGCCTCGCACGCCGCCGTGTACCGCACGCCGTCGTGTCCGTCAGGCCGCTTCGTCCGCCCGCTTCGCCAGCACCCCGCGTGCCGTCAACACCGTACGGTAGCGGTCGAAGAGCACCGTGATCACCGTGAAGAGGAAGACGAAGAACAGCGACAGCCCCAGCGGCGTGCGGGTGTCGATGAGGCCGAGCACGCGCTGGGCGAGCTGCAGGCCGACGATGATCGCGTAGTTCACGACGAACATCCCGGCGAGCTCGATCCCCACCGACTTCCACTCCCTGCCGCGGCGCGCGAGCCATTGGCTGACCAGGGCGTTGACGGCGACGAAGGCCGCGACGAAGGCCAGCACGCCGACGCTCCTGACGTCGTCGCTCAGCATGTACTGGGCGAAGATCACGGTGATCAGGCCCGTGAGCACGACCTTCTCGAGCAGGGCGCGATCGAAGAGGCCCTCGGCCGCCTTGGCCGTGCGGTAGAGCTCGCTGCCCTGGCACTCGGGCGGCAGCGGGTCGGCCTTGAGGCGGATGCCGTGGTCGCCGGCCGGCGCCTTGCGGGTCACGATCCAGTAGATGACCAAGAGCAGGACCGCGACCGCGACGATCGCCGCCACCAGCAGCCCGGGCCGGTTGCTGATGGCCGCGCCCCAGGAGTCGGTCGGGTCTACCCCGAAGAGCTCCTTGATGGCGTCGGTCATGTCCCTCTGGGCGATGTGGATCCAGTACTCCTGCGGGAGCTTGATGAAGACCCAGATGGCGGCCGCCGAGAGGATCACCGTCCACATGCCCATGCGCATCGTGTTCCAGCGCATGCGCACGGCCTCGACGAAGTCCCAGAAGTACTCGAAGGTGTTGGGGAAGATGAAAAGGATGGCGCGCACCTGCGACAGCTCGAACGCGACCACGCCGATGAGGCGGTAGTAGTAGAGGAAGAAGCTCATCTTGAAGGCCATCGGGTTGACCCAGTTGCGCATCGTCGCCATGTACATGATCGCCAGATAGTAGATGTCGAGCGATTTGTCGTACGACTGGTAGCCCTCGAGCGGGATGGCGGGGAACTGCTGGAAGATGCTCTGGTCGATCGAGTCGAGGATCATGCAGGCGATGGCGCCGGGCAGCGGCCAGTAGGGGATCGTGAACGGCAGCAAGAGGCGCGCGCCCACGACGACGATCACGACGATCCACTCTTCTGGGCCCATCTGTCGCCTCCAGTCGTGATGTGATCGGGCGGTCCCGGCGAAGGACCGCGGCCCGGCCGACCGCATCGCCGGCGTGAACCTCGCCCGGGCGGGGCCGGAACCCGTGTTGCGCGCCAGTATACTCGCGTCGCCGCCGTTTACCAGCGGGTAACTGACGCGTGTCGGCTCCTGCCGGTCGCGAAGTGCGACCCGGACGCTTCCCACGTCGTCGGCCGCGTCGTACACTCGCGGCATGGGGGGTAAGCGACCTTGTGAAGGAGGGGCCATGGTTGTAAGGGAAGTCCTTCGTCCAGGCGACCAGGCGAGGAGGGGGCGCCGAAGGCGGGCGGCCGTCGTCGCGGCGCTGGTGGTCGTCGTGCTCCTGATGTTCGCCGCCGAGGCGCAGGCGTACGTCTCGGGCGACCTGATCTACGCGAAGCGCATCGGCACGAGCGCCAGTCCGGCCGGCTCGTGGACCCTTGCCGCCGGGCCCGACGGCATGACCGCCGTTGCCGGATGGAAGTACCTGGGCGGCGTGGGCCAGGTGCCCATGCTGGCCAAGTACGACGTGGCCGGTGAGCGCAAGTGGCTCCAGACCTACACCGACCTGGGCACCGGCAGCGCCGACGCCGTCGCCGTCGACCCCTACGGCAGCATGTTCGTCGCCGCCACCGTCGACAACGGCGACGGCACGAACTACGACATCGCGGTGCTCAGGTACGGGAGCGCCGGCACGCTCAAGTGGGTCCAGACGTACGACGGCCCGGCGAACGACGTGGACTACGTCGAGGCGCTCCTGATCGACAAAGCCGGCAACATCATCGTCGTCGGTCAGAGCAGGGGAACGGCCGACACCTGGGGCGTCGTCGTCCTCAAGTACGACAGGAACGGCACCATGCTCTGGGCCGCGCCGGCGCGGTACGACCCCGACGTCGGCGACCCCAACGCGGGTCCGATCTGGGTCTACGACGCCGCCCGCGACATCGACGGCAACATCTACGTGGGCGGTTCGTCGGAGTACAACGTGGGCGGTGAGTGGGTCGAGAGCGCGCTGATGCTCAAGTTCGCCGCCGCCGATGGTGCCCGGCTCTGGGGTCAGGCGTACGACGCGACCAAGAACCCGCACTCGTACTTCTATCAGGTCGCCGTGCGCGGCACGGCTGTGGTCGGCGTCGGGTCCGCGTGGAACGGTCAGGACGACGGACTGGTCGTGAAGTACAACACCAGCGGCGTCCAGAAGTACGCCCGGGAGTGGAGCCCCACCGTGGGCGGCGGCTGGTTCGGCGACGTCGTCATCGACGGCAGCGGCTACGTGTACGTGACCGGCGGCCAGTGGACGACCTCCTACGAGAAGGTCGTGACGCTGAAGTTGAGGCCCGACCTCACCACGGTGTGGAAGGCGCTGTACCTGCCGACGAGCTACGCAGGCGAGGGTTGGTACATCGCGCGCAACAGCCTCGGCAATATCTATGTGGCCGGGGCCCGGTGGACCCTCAAGGGGCTCGTCGACATCCTGACCATCAAGTACGGCCCGACCGGCGCCCAGAAGTGGGTGCGCGTCTGGTCGGCAGGCGGGCCCGGCGACGACGTGGCGACGGGCATGGTGCTCGGCACTGCGGGCGGCGTGTACGTCGCCGGTGAGGTCACGAACAAGTACGACTTCCCGCAGGCCGTCCTGCTGAAGTACAAGCTCTGACGGACACGCCGATCCGGCGCGACGTCCGCGGGGGCGAAGACCGCACGGCGGTCTGCGCCCCCGTCATGCCGCAGCGCAGGCGACGCCCGGGCGACATGGGCGCGGGTGCGATAAGCTGAAGCCGGCGTGAGGCGACGCCGTCCTTCGGCCGGCGCGATCGCGCCCGACGCGGCGAGGGGGAGACGTGTCTCGCTTCGACCTCGAGGGCGTGCCGTTCGTGTGTTCGTGGAGCGGCGGCAAGGACTCCTGCCTCGCCCTGCATCGCGCCGTCGCCGCCGGCGGCATCCTCGTGAAGCTGCTCTGCCTGGTGCGCGAGGACGGCACCGCCAGTCTCGGGCACTCGCTGCCGGTCGAGGTCATCGAGGCCCAGGCCGAGCGCCTCGGCTGCAGGCTCGAGACCTGCCGCACCTCGTGGCACGACTACGAACCCGCGTGGACGGCGGCCCTGCACCGCCAGCGCGACGACGGCGTCGAGGCGGTCGTCTTCGGCGACCTCCACATCGGCTTCCACCGCCGCTGGGAGCGCGACGCGTGCACGGGCTCCGGGGTGCGGCCGGTCTGGCCGCTGTGGAAGGAGCGCACCGCGCGACTCGCCGCCGAGCTGCTCGCGTCGCACACGCGGGCCGTCATCGCCTGCCTGCGCGCCGACCCGCTCGATGCGGGGCTGCTCGGGCGCGAGCTCGACGCCGCGCTCCTGCGTGAGATCGGCGATGCCGGCGCCGATGCCTTCGGCGAGCGCGGTGAGTACCACACGGTGGTCGTCGACGCGCCGCTGTTCTCGCGCCCGGTCGAGATCCACCCCGTCGGACGCTACCTCGACGGCGGGTTCTGGCACCTCGACTTCGGCCTCGTGCCGCCGCGGGGGGCGGGTGCGCCGCGCCCGACGGGCGGCGGCATCCCGCGCCCTGCTTAGCGCCGCCGGCGTGCGCCTCCCCTCCGCCGCGC
>DATHSP010000190.1:0-2765 GCA_035464075.1 Thermoleophilia bacterium
GGTAGCACTTGGACACGTCCTGTGCACCGTAGCGCTCGATCTCGTCGATCAGCTTGGGGTTGGCGCGGATCGCCATGAAGACCTCCTTAGACCTCGACGAGGTTACGGGCGCGGGCTTCGATCTGTTCGAGCGACAGCGTCGCGTGGCTGTCGACACCCTTGCCGCTGACGATGGCCTTGAGCACGCCCGCGGCGACCGCGGAGGCCTGCGCGACGGTGTCGGGGATGTCCTTCGGGGCCTGACAGGCGCCGGCGACGTAGACGCCGCCGCGCTCGGTGTCGGTCGGGTCGGAGTTGTAGTCGAGCTCGCTGAACCAGCCGTCCTCGTCGCACTCGATGCCGAGCATCTCGGCGAGGTGGGCGTTGCCCGCGGCCGGCACGAGGCCGACGGCGAGCAGCACGAGGTCGACGGGGTGCTCGATCACGCGCTCGGTGAGGATGTCCTCGCCCTTGATGACCATGTGGCCGTCGTCGCCGTCGGCCATGGTGATGCGGGCCGTGCGGCCGCGGATCACCGAGGTGCCCTCGGCCTTGATGCGCTCGGCGAACTCTTCGTAGCCCTTACCGAAGGCGCGCATGTCGATGTAGAACTCGTAGCACTCGGCGTCGGGCAGCTTCTCGCGCACCAGGTGGGCGAACTTCAGCGAGTACATGCAGCAGACGCGCGAGCAGTACTTGTTGTGCTGGGCGTCGCGCGAGCCGACGCAGTGGATGATGGCGACCGACCTGGGCTCGGGCCCCTCGGGGTCGACGACCCACTCGTCGGCCTTGAGCTTCTTGTTGAACCGCTTGGTCTTGGTCACGATCTTGCCGCCGGTCGGGCCCGACGCGTTGGTGAGGCGCTCGAACTCGAGCGCCGTCATGACGTTGGGGAGGACGCCGTAGCCGTAGCGCTCGACCTTGGCGGCGTCGTAGATGTCGTAGCCCGTCGCCAGGATGACGCTGCCGGCGGAGACCTCGACCATCTCGTCCTTGGCGTCGAGGTCGATGCACTCCTTGGGGCACTTCTTGGCGCAGTTGCCGCAGCGCTTGCCCTCACTCTGCACGTACAGGCAGCTCGCCTCGTCGATGAGGTAGGCGTTGGGCACGGCCTGCGGGAACGGCAGGTAGGCGGACTTGCGCAGTGCGATGCCGACGTCGAACTCGCTCGGCACCTTGACCGGGCAGGCGTCGGCGCAGGCGTGGCAGACGACGCAGGCGTCGACGTCGACGCGGCGCGCCTTCTTGCGGATCGTCACCGTGTAGGCGCCCGGCGTGCCCTCGATCTTCTCGACCTCGGAGTAGGTCATGAGGTCGATCCTGTCGTGCTGCCCGACGGCCACCATCTTGGGCGTCAGGATGCAGGCGGCGCAGTCGAGCGTGGGGAAGGTCTTGTCGAACATCGCCATGTGGCCGCCGATGGTGCCCATCTTCTCGACCAGCACCACCTGCTTGTCGGCGTCGGCGATCTCGAGGGCCGCCTGGATGCCGGCGACGCCGCCGCCCACCACGACCGTCGTGGGATGGACGGGCGTGGAGTCGGGCGTCGCGGCCAGGGCGTAGGGAACACCCATCACGGCGCAGGCCAGGATGGACTTGGCGCGGGCGGTGGCGGCGCCGCCGGCGGCGCCGTGCTCCCTGAACGACGCGAGCCTCACCTCGGTGGGGTCGCCGCCGACGGTCGCCATGGCGCGGGTGAAGGCCGGTTTGAAGAAGCCCGGCGAGCGGCCGGCGATCACCACCCGGTCGAGCCGGTGCCGCTTGATCTCGGCCGCGAGGACGTCGGACAGCAGTCTCGGCTGCTGCCCGAGGACGCCCACGTGCTCCACTCCGGGCAGGTTGTTCGCGTAGTTGAAGATGGAGTGGAGGTCGACCGCCTTCTCGCCGGCGGTGCCCTCCTCGCTGAGGTAGACGCCGATCCTCATACCAACCCCCTGACCCTTGGTGGTGCCGGACCATGCCTGACGCGACTCGCACCGTGGTGCCGGGCGGGGCGCGCCCCCTCAGCGTCGCCCGTACCCACGCTCCACGGTCCCGTAGAGTACCTATACCACGTGCGCGGGCCTAGGTCTATACCCGATGTCGGAGTAGGTACTTCTACTGAGTCGGGGCGTGAGGATATGGGTCCGCCGCGGCAGGCCGTCGGCGCACGAGTCTCACGTGCGCCGGGCGACGGTATGGGCTAACGTTCGTACGGCACGTACGGGCCGACGTCCGTACCGCACGTATGGGCCGACGTTCGTACGGCACGTCCCCGCAGGGGCCGACCGCGACCGGCCGGCCGGAAAGGACCGCTCGCCGATGACCGCGAGGAGACTGACCAGCCACCCGGCCGTCGCGCGTCTCCTGGTGGTCAACGGCGTCGTGGTCGTGGCCGTCGGCGTCGGCGGGGTGCTCGCCGGCCGTCTGTGGTCCGGGGTGCCGCCGGCGATGGTCGCGACGACGGTGGCCCTCGCGGGCCTCGCCGCCGCCGCCCTGGTCAACTACGTGCTCGTGCGCACCACGCTGCGCCCGTTGCTCGAGGTCGGCCGGATCGTCGAGGCGATCCACAAGGGAGTCGACCCCCACCTCGCGACCGAAGACGGACAGATCGACCCCGACCTCTCGGCCGTCTCCGAGGCGCTCATGGAGACCGTCGACCGCCTCGAGCACGAGGCACGCCGGTACTCCTCGCGCCTGCTGACCTCGATCGAGGACGAGCGGCGCCGCATCGGCCGCGAGCTCCACGACGAGACCAGCCAGACGCTGGCGGCGACGCTCATCAACCTCGACCTCGTGGAGAAGGG
>DATHSP010000191.1:0-2798 GCA_035464075.1 Thermoleophilia bacterium
CCGGCTCGACGGTGAGCTCGACGCCGGCGATGGGCTTGACGCCGGCCGCCTCGCAGGCCTGGTAGAAGCGCACCGCGCCGTAGAGCCCCTCGTGGTCGGTGACGGCGAGCGCCGGCATCTCGAGACGCGCCGCCTCGGCGACGAGCTCGTCGATGCGGCAGGCGCCGTCGCCGAACGAGAAGACCGTGTGGGTGTGCAAGTGGACGAAGCTCACGCGCTCGCTGCTCGCAGGGCGGGCGCCGCGACGCGGCCGGTGGGGTGGCTCGGGCCGCGGCGCCCGCGGTCAGGACTCCCCGATAGTGACACGAACATATGTTCGTGTCAACGCCGACCGCGAACGCGCTCCGGCCGGCGGCGGTCCGACCCGGCTGCCGGAGGCTCCGCTCCGGCCGCGGGAGGTCCGGACCGGTCGCCGGGGCTACCGGCTCGTGCTCCGTCGCGAGTGACCCTGTCCGCCCCGTGCCCGTCTGCGGTACCATTCGTCCATGACCGAGATCAAAGAGACTCGCCTGCCCGGCGTGGGCATCCGCTTCGAGTTCCCGCTCGAGAACGACGACCACGCGGTGATCATCAGCCACAACAGCGGCCGGGCCGAGATCATGCTGTGCAGCCAGGACGACCCCGACGTCTGCCGCGAGGTCCTGCGCCTCACGAAGGGCGACGTCAAGGCGCTCGCCGAGGTGCTCAGCCAGTCCCGCGTCACCGAGGCGGCGACCATGCGGCCGCAACTGCTCATGGAGGGGTTGACCATCGACTGGGTGAGCGTCGACGCGGCCTCGTCCTGCGGCAACTGCACGCTGCACGACATCGAGCACCAGGACGAGGAGGCGGCGTCGATCGTCGCCATCCTGCGCGACGGCAAGATGACCCCCGTGCCGCCGTCGTCCTTCGTGGTGAAGCCGGGCGACATCGCCGTCGTCGTCGGCACGCCGGAGGGCGCCGAGGCCTTGGGCCACCTCCTGCGGTCGGGGTAGCGCCGTGAGCGTCGTCGTCGCGGTGACCCCGACCGGGGCAGTGCTTCTCATCGCGATCGGCGCCGTGCTCCTGCTCCTCGCGCTGCTCGCCCGCCTCGCCGCCCGGACGGCGTTCTCGCCGATCCCCCTCTACCTGCTCGCCGGGCTCATCATCGGGTCGATCGCCCCCCGCGACCTCGACCCGACCGCGGTCGAGATCGGCACGCAGGTCGCGGTGATCCTCCTGCTCTTCATGCTGGGCCTCGAGTACGTCGTCGACGACGTGATCGGCAGCCTGCGCTCCAGCCTCCCTGCGGGGCTCGTCGACCTCGCCCTCAACTTCCCGCCGGGCTTCATCCTCGGTCTGCTCATGGGCCTCGACTGGCTGCAGGCCGCCGTGCTCGGCGGCGTCACCTACATCTCCTCGTCGAGCATCGTGGCCAAGGTCCTCGACGACCTCGGGCGGCTGGGCAACAGGGAGGTGCCGGGCATGCTCTCGGTCCTCGTGCTCGAAGACCTCGCGATGGCGCCCTACCTGCCGCTGATCGCCGCACTGCTCGCCGGCAGCAGCCTCCTCGTCGGGCTCGGGTGGGGGCTCGGCGCGGCACTGCTCACCTTCGTCGCCCTGTCGCTGGCACGCCGGCACGGTCCGACCCTGAGTCGCCATCTGGCACACCCCAAGAGTGAGGTCGTCCTCCTGACCGTCATGGGCCTGCTGTTGATGGCCGGTGGCGTGGCCGAGCTGGGGCACGTCTCCGGCGGGGTCATAGCCTTCCTCGTGGGTCTGTCGGTCTCGGGGTCTATCGCCGAGCGCGCCCGCGAGCTGCTGGCGCCGTTGCGCGACCTGTTCGCCGCCCGGTTCTTCATGTCGTTCGGGTTCCTCGTCGACGAGACGGCCATCCCGCGCGTGCTCGGACTGGCCGTCTTGCTCTTCGCGATCACCGTGGTGACCAAGATGGTGACCGGCTGGGTGGCGGTGCGGGCGATGAGCGGTACACCGGGCCGCCTGCGGGCCGGCACGGCGCTCGTGGCTCGCGGCGAGTTCTCGATCGTCATCGCCAGCCTGGCCGTGGGGGCCGGCATCGACCGCCGGCTGGCCCCGCTGGCCGCGGTGTACGTCATGCTGACCGCGGTCAGCGCGCCGCTGCTCACACGCTACTCGGACGCTATGGCGCGCGGCCTGCGCCGCGTGCTCGTCCGGGCTCCGCGCGGCGCCCCCGTCCTCGGCGCAAGCGGCGGCGCCGGTGTGCGCCTGCAGGGCGGCGCCGCGGTGGATCCGCGCAGCGACGGCGTGCCGGCTCCGCCGCCCGGCCCGGGCGAGCGCGAGTAGTCAGCCTCTTCGCTCCCTCGGTCCGCGGTGGTGGCTCCGGGGGTGGCGGCGGAGGGCCGGCGGCGGTGACGCGAGCCGCCGCCGGCGCGGCGTGTGCGGACGCTGCGGCAGCGAGCCGGCACGACCGGCAGTCAGCCGTCGTGTGCCGGTCGAGTCCCGGCGGACGCCTCGTCGGGTCGCGCATCCTGACCGGCAGGAGAGCCCTTGGTGTCCGGCGGATACGCGCAGACCGCCGCCGGACCGTCGAGCAGCTGCAGTCCGAGCTCGCTCCCCAGCGTGCGGTGTGCCTCGGCGTCCGCCATCACGACGAGCACATCCCCGCGGCGCAGCCGCATGCCGCCGGTCGCCACGAGGTAGCCCTCGGACCGGTGCACGCGAAGGGCGTGCGCGTCGGCCGGCAAGCCCATCTTGGCGATCTGCCGGCCGACGAGGACCGACTCCTCGGGCACGCGATGCTCGGCGATGTAGCCGGCCTGCAGGGCCGCGCCGGTGATCAGAGGCTGCGAGAACGGCTC
>DATHSP010000192.1:0-3585 GCA_035464075.1 Thermoleophilia bacterium
ACGCCCAGGCGGACGCCGCGCAGGCCGAGCATCGGGTTGGACTCGCGCAGGTCGGAGACACGTGCCAGCAGGTCCTCCTTGCGCCGCACCTCGGCGAGCGCCTCGTCGATCTCGGTGAGGCTGGTCGCGTGCTGGATGCGCACCTTGAGGTCGGTCAGGTCCTGCTGCAGCTCGTCGTAGGCGGGGAGGAACTCGAGCAGCGGCGGGTCGAGCAGGCGGATGATGACCGGCCGGCCCTCCATCGCCTCGAAGAGCCCCTCGAAGTCGCGGCGCTGCAGCGGCAGGAGGAAGTCGAGCGCCGCCGCGCGGCGCTCCTCGCTGTCGGCCATGATCATCGACTGGACCAGCGGCAGCCGGGCCTCCTCGAAGAACATGTGCTCGGTGCGGCACAGGCCGATGCCCTCGGCCCCGAAGGTGCGGGCGCGGCGGGCGTCGGCGGGGTAGTCGGCGTTGGCCCACACGCCAAGCCTGCGGTGCTGGTCTGCCCAGCCCAGCAGGGTGGCGAGCGCCACCTCCTTGGCGACGTCGGGCTCGTGGGTCGGCAGCTGGCCGAGGAAGACCTCGCCGGTGGCGCCGTCGAGGCTGATCCAGTCGCCCTCGCGGACGTACACCGGGCCCTCGGCCGTGGCGACGGTCATCGCCTTGCGCTCGACGTCGATCTTCAGGGTCTCGGCGCCGCAGACGGCGGGCGTGCCGAACTGCCGCGCGACCACGGCCGCGTGGCTCGTCGCCCCGCCGCGCGAGGTCAGGATGCCCTTGGAGGCGATCATGCCGTGCACGTCGTCGGGCTTGGTCTCGGGCCGCACCATGATGACGGCCTCGCCGTTCGCCGCCCACTTCTCGGCGGTGTCGGCGTCGAAGACCGCACGGCCGACGGCGGCGCCGGGGCTGGCGTTGACGGCCTTCTCGACCAGCCGCTTGCCGGCCACGACGGCGTCCTTGCGGGTCGCCTCGGTGAACTGCGGGTGCAGCAGCTGATCGACCTGGTCGGGCGTGACGCGCATCAGCGCCTCGCGCTGGTCGATCAGGCCCTCGCCGGCCATGTCGACGGCGATCTGGATCGCGGCGCGCGCGGTGCGCTTGCCGTTGCGCGTCTGCAGCATCCACAGCTTGCCGCGCTCGATCGTGAACTCGACGTCCTGCATGTCGCGGAAGCGGTCCTCGAGGCGGTCGCAGATGTCGATGAACTCCTGGTACACCTGCGGCATCTCGCTCTTGAGCTGCGCGATCGGCTCCGTGTTGCGGATGCCGGCCACGACGTCCTCGCCTTGGGCGTTCATCAGGTAGTCGCCGTAGAGGACCTTCTCGCCGGTGTTGGGGTTGCGGGTGAACGCGACGCCCGTGCCGGAGCCGACGCCCATGTTGCCGAACACGACGGTCTGAATGTTGACCGCGGTGCCGAGGTCGTGGCGGATGCCGGTGGCGTTGCGGTAGTCGACGGCGCGCTTGCCGAACCAGCTGTTGAACACGGCGCGGGTGGCGAGCTCGAGCTGCTTGAGCGGGTCCTGCGGGAAGTCGGTGCCGGTGAAGGCGCGGTAGAGCCCCTTGAAGCGCTCGGTGACGCGGCGCCAGGCCGCGGCGTCGAGCTCGACGTCGAGCTTGAGCCCGCGCGCCTCCTTCTCCTCCGCGATGACCTCCTCGAACGGCTCGTCGTCGATGCCCATGACGACGCAGCCGAACATCTGCACCAGCCGGCGGTAGGCGTCGAACACGAAGCGCTCGTCGCCGGTGTCCTTGACCATCGCCTCGGCGGTGGTGTCGTTGAGGCCGATGTTGAGGACGGTGTCCATCATCCCGGGCATCGAGAACTTCGAGCCGGAGCGGCACGAGACGAGCAGCGGCTTGTGCGGGTCGCCGAACACCTTGCCGGTGGCCGCCTCGACGCGCTTGAGGGCCGCGAGCTCCTGATCCCACATGCCGTCGGGGAAGCTGCGGTCGTGGTCGAGGTAGGCGTTGCAGGCCGCCGTGGTGACGGTGAAGCCGGGGGGCACCGGCACGCCGAGGCGGGTCATCTCGAAGAGGTTGGCCCCCTTGCCGCCGAGCAGCGAGCGGACGCCCTCCCAATCGCCGGCGGGCAGGGTGGCCTCGACCAGGTCGAGTTGGTCGAACCCGTACACCCACACCGTGTCGGCGGCGGCGTGCGCGGCAGTGCTCTCTTTGACGGAATCGCTCATCTTCTCCTCCTGGAGCCGTCGGATGCGGGCTCAACGCGACGGGTCGGCACCCTGCGCGCGGGACCTGGCCCGCACGCCGGCTCAGTGCCCTCCCACGGTGACCCGCGGAGGGGGACCGCCGGAAGCGAACAACGTCCCGGCCCGGACGGGGAGACGGGCCCGTATCATCGGCCCATGACCCACACCCCGGACCCGCGCATCGTGTGCCTGGGCGAGTCGATCGTCGACCTGATCGGCGAGCCGGACGCAGACGGACGCGTCGCGTACCGCGCCCACCCCGGCGGCTCGCCGTTGAACGCGGCGGTGGCCGCGGCGCGCCTCGGCGCGCCCACCGCCATGCTCACGCGCTTCTCGGATGACGCCTTCGGGGCGCAGCTGCGCGAGCACCTGAGCGCCGCCGGCGTCGACCTGCGCCTCGCGGAGGCCGGGCCCCAGCCCACCAGCATGGCCGTCGTCACCATCGACGCCGAGGGCCGGGCGACCTACGGCTTCTACCGGGCCGAGACCGCCGACGTCAGCTACGACCCGCGGCCGCGGCCGGCGCTCCCGTCGTCGGTGTCCGTGGGGAACGTGACCGTGTCGCTGCTGCGCGAGCCGTCGCGGACGGCCTTCCACGACATCGTGCGCGAGAGCGGCCGCGCCGGCCGCGGCGCGGTCACCTGGGTGCTCGACCCGAACGCGCGCCCCGCGCTGTGGTCGGGGCCAGCAGCGTTCGGCCGCGAGTTCGCCGCCTGGGTGCCGCTCGTCGACGTCGTCAAGGTCAGCGACGAGGACCTCGCCTACCTCGGCGGCGAGGAGAGCGCCACCGCCGCCGGTTGGCTCGCGGACGGGGTCGCCGCGGTCGTGGTGACCGCCGGCGCGGGCGGCGCACGGCTGTATCGCCCCGGCCACGCGCCGCTGAGCGTGCCCGGCCGCAGGGTCGACGTCGTCGACACCGTCGGCGCCGGCGACACCTTCACCGCCGGCCTGACGACCGGCCTGGTCGACGGGCCGCACCCGCGCGACCTCGACGAGGCCGCTTGGAACGCGCTGCTGCGGCGCGCGGTCGCCGCGTCGTCGATCACTTGCACGCGCGTCGGGGCCGACCCGCCGACGGCGGCGGAGCTGGACGCCGTTCTGATGGGCTGAACCGGCGGAAACCCGGCGCACTGCGTCGGGCCAACGCCCCACCCGGCCCCGCCGGGGTAACCTCGCTCGCCGTGAGCCTCGCCGCCATCCCCCCCGAGGTCGCCCGCCGCCGGACCTTCGCGATCATCTCGCACCCCGACGCCGGCAAGACCACCCTGACCGAGAAGCTGCTGCTGTACTCGGGCGCCATCCGCGAGGCCGGCATGGTGGGCGGCAAGGCCGGCACCAAGGGCGCCACCTCCGACTGGATGGCCCTGGAGCGCGAGCGCGGCATCTCCATCAG
>DATHSP010000193.1:0-7329 GCA_035464075.1 Thermoleophilia bacterium
CCGAAGGTGACGTCCGGTCGACTGTGAGCATCATGCCTGACCCAAGTCCGCCTGTCAATCTGTCGGATGTGATGGCAGAAGTGGCATGATTGGCAGATCTTCGTGTACGCTTCGCCATTCGACGGCGCCTCGGCGTCCGCCGAATGGCCCGGGTACCCGCGGCCGGGCTCGCACCGGCGGCTTCCGCACCCCCTGAGCGTTCGCCTTGACGGTATCGAGCGACGCTGCTAGCATGCGCGACCAGTACGACCCGGGTGCAAAAACTACGAAATCTTGGGAGGAACATGAAGAAGATCGTCGTTCTCGTCGCCGTCCTGATGCTCGGCGCGGCCATGGCCCAGGCCACCCGCATCGGCGTCAACCTCGAGCTCTCCGGCCGCTTCGCGGTCATCGGCACCTCGACCCTGCAGGGGATCGAGGCGGCCCTCGCCCAGATGCCCGACGCCGGTTCGTTCGAGCTCTCCATCTGCGACAACGCGACCACGGTCGAGGGATCGGTCGCCTGCGCCAACCGCTTCGTGGACGAGGGCGTGACCGCCGTCCTCGGTCCGATCTCGACCAGCATGGCGATCCCGGCCGCCGAAGTGCTGCAGGCCGCCGGCATCATCAAGCTGTCGACCAGCTCGACCAACCCGGCCACCACGCAGATCGGCGACTTCGTGTTCCGCATGGCCTACACCGACGACTTCCAGGGCCGCGTCGCCGCGCGCTACGCGTACAACGACCTCAGCGCCCGCAGCGCGATCGTCTTCCGCCAACAGGACGACGACTACAGCTTCGGCCTGGCCGGCTTCTTCGCCGAGGAGTTCGAGAACCTCGGTGGCTCGACCGTCGTCGTCGACTACGTCGCCAACACCGTCGACTTCGGCGCCCAGATCAACGACATCCTGGGCGAGCCGGCCGACGTCATCTACTTCTCGGGCTTCTGTGCCGAGGGCGCCACCCTCGTGCCGGCCCTGCGCGCGGCCGGTTTCGGTCAGCAGATCCTCGGGGCCGACGCCTCCGACGATTCGCAGTGCCCGGTGGGCGGCGGCGCCGCCTTCGACGGCTTCCTGTTCACCGGCTTCGGTGGCCCGGAGGTCCTCTCCGGCGAGGCCGCCGAACGCGCGATCGCGTTCGCCTCGTTCTTCCGCGTCCAGAACCCCGACGCCACCGACTTCAACGGCTTCACCCTCGCCGGCGCCGACAGCATGACCGTCATCGCCGAGGCGGTTCGCCGGGCCGGAAGCTCCGACGCCGGCGCCGTCCGCGACGCGCTCCAGGCGATCGAGGGCTACCCCGGCGTCTCGGGCGAGATCACCTATGCCGGCACCGACGGCACCCCCGCCGACCGCACGATCGCCTTCTTCCAGTACCAGGTCCCCGCGAGCGGCGAGTGGAGCTCCACCGCGCTCTTCGGCATCGGTACCGGCGAGTGACCCCGGGCACGACCCGGGCCTAGTCGATCGGACGCCTGACGTGAGGGCGGGAGGGATCCCGCCCTCACGCGTGGGCCGCTCCGCCCGGGCGCTTACGGCGGAGCCCGGGCGAGCCGGCCGATGCATCGGCTTACAATGCCCGGCAGGTTCGAGCTCGACCCCATGCACTTTCGCGCACGAGAGTGTGCCGCGGCCTCCGGTCGCCGGCGCCGCCGGCGCGCAGAAACGAGGCGCGACCCTTGACCGTTCCACGATCTCGCACCATCGCGCCGTGGCGCCGTGCCCTGCCCTGGCTGATCGTCCTGACGCTGGTCGCCCTGGTGGTGGCGCGCATGGTCTACCTCGGGGGCGTGGGCGAGCGCTTCAACGCCGCCTTCTTCACCCGGGCGCTGATCGACTCGATCAAGCTGGGCAGCCTGTATGCCCTGATCGCGCTCGGCTACACGATGGTCTACGGCATCATCCGGCTGATCAACTTCGCCCACGGCGAGGTGTTCATGATCGGCGCGTTCACGACCTATTTTCTGTTCACCCTGACGCCCTACGCGTGGCCTGCGGCCCTGCTCATGGCGCTGATCCTCGCCTACGGACTCCTCCGCGTGGTGGAGCTGTTCCGTGGGAGCGCGCGCGACCCCGTGGTGCTCGGCGTCGCCGGCGCCGGCTTCATCGGCCTGGCGATCGCCCTGGCGAGCTGGTCGTGGCCCTTCTGGGCCGCCATCGTGGGCTCCATGCTGGCCACCGCGGTCCTCGGTCTCTCGATCGATCGCATGGCCTACGTGCCGCTGAGGACCGCGCCGCGCAACTCGCTGCTGATCACCGCGATCGCGGTGTCGTTCCTGCTGCAGAACGTGGGCCTGCTGGCGTTCACCAACCGGCAGACGCCCTTCCGCCCCGACACGCCGCTGACCGCGCCCGTCTCGCTCGACGTCGGCGGTGTCGCCGTCCAGACGAACTGGCTGCTGGTGGCCATCCCCGTCATCACGCTGGTCCTGGTCGTCGCGCTCACCAGCTTCGTCAACCGCACGCGGCTGGGCAAGGCGATGCGCGCCTCGGCGCAGGACGCCGAGGTCGCCCAGATGATGGGCGTGTCGGTCGACAAGGTCATCGCGACCACCTTCCTGCTCGGCTCGCTCCTGGCGGCCGCCGGCGGCGCGATGTGGGGCCTGAACTTCGGCAGCCTCAACCAGCCCGCGATCATGGGGATCCTGCCCGGCATCAAGGCCTTCGCCGCGGCCGTCATCGGCGGCATCGGCAGCCTGCCAGGCGCCGTGATCGGCGCGATGATCATCGGCTTTTCGGAGAACTTCCTCACCGCGCTCTTCCCGCGCACGCCCACCTTCCTCGGCATCACCGAGTTCAAGGACACCTTCGCCTTCGTGCTGCTCATCGTCGTCCTGCTGGTCAAGCCCAGCGGCATCGTCGGTGAGGACCTGTCGGAGAAGGTCTGATGGCCAGGGCCGCGACGCCCACCGCCTTCGACGCGATCGACCCCGCCAGGCGGCTGCGCAACCTGGCGCTGACCCTGGCCGCGATCGGCGTCGGTGTGCTCGTCCTCTGGGGGCTCGAGTCGGTCGGCAGCGCGAAGCTGACCCAGGCGCTGGCCCTCTTCGCCGTCTGGGGCGTGGCCACCGTCAGCCTCAACCTGATCAACGGCACGCTCGGCATCCTGTCGCTCGGGCACCACGGCTTCATGCTGATCGGCGGCTACACGACGGGGCTGCTCATCCTGGACGAGGCCGCGCGGCAGCGCATCCTCACGTCGGCGCGCTCGACGATGACCGAGCAGACGCTCGGGATCTCGGTCGGCAACATGCTGCAGTCGATCGGACTCGACGCGCTCGCGACGCCGGAGACGCTGTGGTTCCGCTACCTGGTCGCCATCTTCCTGGGCGGGCTCCTGGCGGCCGTCGCCGGCCTGATCGTCGGCATCCCCAGCCTGCGGCTGCGCGGCGACTACCTCGCCATCGTCACCTTCGGCTTCGGCGAGATCATCCGTCTCTCCGCCTCCACCCGGCTGTTCTCCGCCTACACCAACGGTGCGCTCGGCTTCCCGGGCGTCACCAGCGAGTTCGGCAAGAGCGTGTGGTGGACCTTCGGCGTGCTCGCCTTCACCGTCTTCGTCATCAGCAAGCTGAAGTACTCCTCCTACGGCCGCGCCATGCAGGCGATCCGCGAGGACGAGATCGCCGCCCAGGCGATGGGCGTCAACGTCGCCTACCACAAGGTGCTCGGCTTCGTGATCTCCGCCTTCTTCGCCGGCGTGGCCGGCGGACTCTGGGTCTCCTGGCTCGGCGGCGTGCGGCTCGACTTCTTCCTCTTCCAGCTGACCTTCTTCTTCCTCGTCGCGATCTCTGCGGGCGGCACCGGCTCCATCACCGGCGTGCTGCTCGGCACGGCGCTGGTCGTGTTCGTCCGCCAGTACGGCGACCCGCTCGAGGAGAGCTACAGCATCCAGACCTGGCTCTTCATCGCCGCCGGCGTGCTGGCGTTGGCGGCGGCGGGCGCGTTCGTCTTCCGCTCGCTCCGGCGCCTGAGACCCCGGCTCCATTGGGGGACCCTGGTCCTGGCCGGCGCCGCCGGGCTGGCGGCGCTCGTCGCCCTGATCGACCCCGCGGTCATCGAAGGGACCTTCCGCGGTTTCGGCATGCGGGCGATCTTCCTGTCCGTCCTGCTCATCGTCATCATGGTGTTCCGCCCCGAGGGCATGATCGGCCGCGCCGAGTTCTCCTGGGCGGCCCTGCTCCGCGAGCAGCGCACCGGGCCCACCGACGACGAGCGTGCCCAGGACGCCTGGCTCTCCAACCCGAAGCTCAACCCTGGGGGCGAAGGCCCGCGGGACGAAGCCGGTCCTCGCGACGACGCCGGTCCGACCCGAGACGAAGGGGGGCGTTGACATGGCCATGCTCGAGGTCGAGCACCTGCGCAAGTCGTTCGGCGGCCTCACCGCCACGAACAACGTCAGCTTCGAGGTGAACGAGGGCGAGATCGTCTCGATCATCGGACCCAACGGCGCGGGCAAGAGCACGATCTTCAACCTCGTCACCGGCGTCTACCGGCCCGACGGCGGCGACGTGCGCTTCCAGGGCGAGTCGATCGTCGGCAAGAGCACCAACCAGATCGTCGGCCTGGGCGTGGCCCGCACCTTCCAGAACCTGCGGCTCTTCACGCAGATGACCGTCCTCGAGAACGTGCTCGTCGGCCAGCATCACCGGCTGCGCTCCACGTGGTTGTCGTCGGTCCTGCGCACCCCCGGGTACCGCCGGCAGGAGCGCGCCATGCGTGAGGCGGCCACCGAGAAGCTGGCGTTCTTCGGTCCGCGGTTGCAGAGCTTCCGCCTCAACCAGCCGGTCTACGTCCTGAGCTACGCCAACCGGCGCCGCACCGAGATGGCGCGAGCCATGGCCACCGGCGCCAAGCTGCTGCTGCTCGACGAGCCCAGCGCCGGCATGAACCCGAAGGAGACCGCCGAGATCACCCAGATCATCCGCCGCATGCGCGACGAGGGCGGCTACACGATCCTCCTCGTCGAGCACAAGATGAACCTCGTCGGCGAGATCAGCGACCGCGTCATCGTGCTCGACTACGGCGAGAAGATCGCCGAGGGCAGCTACCACGACGTGGTCGACGACCCGCTCGTGATCGAGGCGTACCTCGGCAAGAAGGCGGCCGCCGACCGCGCCGACGAGGAGGGCCGTGGTGTCTGAGCGCGAGAAACTCCTCGAGCTGAAGGGCGTGGGGGCCCATTACGGGCCCATCAAGGTGCTCCATGACGTCGACATGGTGATCCACCCGGGGGAGATGGTCTGCCTGCTCGGCGGCAACGCCTCGGGCAAGTCGACGACGCTCAAGACCATCCTCGGCATCGTGCGCGTGTCCGAGGGGGAGATGTTCTTCCGCGGCGAGCGGGCCGACACCCTGACCACCGCGCAGCGCATCGAGCGCGGCATGGCCGTCGTGCCCGAGAACCGCCGCATCTTCCCCAAGATGACCGTGCGCGAGAACCTCGAGATGGGCGCCTACCTGCGGAGCGACCGCCACGCGATCGCCGAGGACCTCGACTACGTGTTCGAGCTCTTCCCGCGGCTCGCCGAGCGGCTCGAGCAGAAGGGCGGCACGATGTCGGGCGGCGAGCAGCAGATGCTCGCGATGGGCCGCGCGCTGATGAGCCGACCCAAGCTGATCCTGATGGACGAGCCCTCGATGGGCCTCGCCCCGCTGTTCGTCGAGCGCATCTTCGAGATCATCAAGCAGGTGAACGAGCGCGGCATCTCCGTCTTCGTCGTGGAGCAGAACGCCAACGTCGCCCTGTCGATCGCGGACCGCGGCTACGTGCTGCAGACCGGCGAGGTCGTCCTGTCGGGGCCGGCGCGCGAGCTCCTGACCAACGAGGCGATGAAGAGGGCATACCTCGGCGAGGTCTGACCCTGGGTGGGGGAGGCGGGAGCAGGGCCCCCGACGGCATTGACACGAACCCGGGGCGTGGCTAAGGTATGGCACCTTGGCCGCGAGGCGGTCGCGTGACGCACGCGACCCGAGGCGGCACCGGAGGCCCACCATGGATCAGCGGCAGGCAACCCTTCGTCCCATCGCGACCGCGGCACGCGCGCTGGTCGCCACCGCGCTCATCGGCGGGGTCGCTGCGCTCGGGTTCGCGCAGCCCGCGGTCGTGCCCATCGGCGCGCTGCTCGACTTCACCGGCCCGCTCGGCGAGTTCGGCCCGGCGCACCGCGACGCGGCCGAGCTGGCGGCGGCGCACGTCAACGCCGCGGCGACCGAGGTCTTCGGCGGCCCCATCATCGAGCTGGTCTTCGAGGACGCCGCCACCAGCGCCTCGATCGGCATCGACCGGGCGCGCAAGCTGGTCGACGTCGACGGCGTCCCCGCCATCGTGGGGCCCTTGGCGAGCGGCGTGGCGGTCGCGGTCGCGGAGGCGGTGACGGCGCCCGCCGGCGTGCTGCAGATCTCGCAGTCGGCCACGTCGCCGCTGCTGACGATCCTGGACGACGACGACTTCCTCTTCCGCACGATCGGCTCCGACGCCCTGCAGGGGGTCGTCGCGGCGCAGCTCGCGCGCGGCGAGATCTTCCCCGACTACGCCTTCACCCGCGCGGCGACGATGTACGTCAACAACCCGTACGGCCAGGGCCTCAGCAACGCGTTCGCCGCCGCCTTCGAGGCACGCGGCGGCACGGTGACCGCCCAGGTCCCGCACCCCGACGAGCCGCAGCCGACCTACGCCGCGATGCTCGAGGAGGTCTTCGCCGGCGATCCCGAGGTCGTCCTGGTGATGAGCTACCCGGGCCAGGCGACGGTGTTCCTCACCGAGGCCCGCGACCTGTTCGGCTTCACCAACTTCCAGTACGTCGACGGCAGCAAGTCCGAGCTGATCATCGAGGCGATGGGCGCCGAGGCCGTCGAGGGCCGTCTCGGCACCGCGCCGGGCGCCGACCCGAGCTGGGGCGGCTTCGTCACCTTCGTCGAGGCCTTCGAGGCGGTCTACGGCCAGCGCCCGCCGCTGCCGTTCATGGACAGCATCTACGACGCGGTCGCGGTCGTCGGCCTCGCCGTCGCCAAGGCCCACGTCGACGGCGCCCAGGTCAGCGGCGCGGCGCTGCGCGACAACCTGCGCTTGATCGCCAACCCGCCGGGCGAGGCCGTGGGCGTGAACGAGTTCGAGAACGCCTTCCGCCTGCTGCAGTCGGGCGCCCGCGTCGCCTACACCGGCGCCGCCGGCGACGTGGTGTTCGACGAGTTCGGCGACGTCATCACGGCGGTCGAGGTCTGGCGCTACGCGGGCGGCACCATCGAGGGGCTCATGATCCGCACGCCCGACGAGATCCCGCACGACTGACCCGCACCTTCCGCGGAGCGGCCACCGTGCCGCGACGTCCGAGGGGCCCCTTCAGCGGGG
>DATHSP010000194.1:0-2547 GCA_035464075.1 Thermoleophilia bacterium
TGCGTGCCGGCCACCGAGATGCCGCGCCGCGTGGCCATGAGGCGGGCCAGCATCTCGGCGCGCTGCAGCACGGGCAGGCCGCGCTGGCGGGCGGCGCGCAACTCGGGGTTGCCGCGCGGGATCGCCGACGAGACGACGACCACGGCGGCGTCGCCGAGGTTCTCGGCCCGGTGCCCGATGGCCACGGGGACGCCGCCCTCCGAGAGCCGCCGCGTGTAGCGCGACTGCTTGAGATCGGAGCCCGCGACGCGCACCCCCATCTGGTGGAGGACCAGGGCGATGGCGCTCATGCCGGCACCGCCGATACCGATGAAGTGCACCGGCTGGGGGAAGCTCTCGCGCGTCCTGCTCACCGTCCCTTCGTCTCCATGAGCGCCTCGATCGTGTCGGCGACCCGCTGCGTCGCGTCCGGGCGGCCGAGCCGCCGGCTCGCGGCCGCCATCCGCGCCCGCCGCTCGTCGTCGCCGAGCAGCTCCGCGACCAGACGGCCGAGGAGCGCGCCGCTGAGGGCGGCGTCGTCGACGACCAGCGCCGCGCCGCCGGCGGCCATCCACTCGGCGTTGCGTCGCTGGTGGTCGGCGGTCGCGTGCGGATACGGCACGAGGATCGCCGGGCGCCCGAGCGCCGCGATCTCGGCCACGGACCCTCCGGAGCGGGCCACCACGAGGTCGGCGGCGGCCATCGCCTGGGCCAGGAGCGGAGTGTACGGCACCAGCCGGTAGCGCTCAAACCGCGCCCCGCGCCGCTCGAGCTGGGCCTTCACCTCGTCGTGGTTCCGCGGCCCGCAGACGTGCACGAGCTGCAAGGGGAGCTCGCCGCTGAAGGCGTCGACGCAGGCGCGGTTGAGCGACTGCGCGCCCTGGCTGCCGCCGAAGACCACCACCACCGGCAGGTCGTCGCGCAGGTCGAAGGCGGCGAGGCCCTCGGCGCGCGTCGCCGCGACCTGCGCCGCCGCCAGAGGCCTGCCGGTGACGACGAACTTCGGCGGCTCGAGGCCGGCGATCGGGAAGCTCAGGCAGAGCCGGTCGACGAAGGGCCGGAGGAGGCGGTTGGTGACCCCGAGTCGGGCGTCGGCCTCGAGGGCCACGGCCGGCGTCCCGCGCGCCCCGGCAAGCGCGACGACCGGCCCGCTGGCGAAGCCGCCGCCGCCGACGACGGCGTCGGGGCGCAGCTCGCGCAGGATGCCGAGGGCGCGCGGCGCGGCCGCGGCGAGCAGGCGCAGCGTCGTGAGGTTGGAGCGCGCCGTCAGTCGGCGCTCGAACCCTCGCATGTCCAGCGTGCGCACGGCCCAGCGGTCGGGCGGCAGCCCGGCCTGGGCCGGGGTGGTGACGAAGGCGATGCGGGCGCCGCGGTCCTCGAGCTCAGCGGCGACGGCGAGGGCGGGCGTCAGGTGGCCGCCCGTCCCCCCCGCGGCGAGGAGCACGGCGGCTCCGTGGAGCGCTGACGACAATGTAGCTCCTCCGGTTGGCGGAGACGTTGACCAGGATGCCGATGCCGGCGAGGACGACGACGAGACTCGTGCCGCCGATCGAGACCAGCGGGAGCGGCACGCCGGTCAGCGGCACCACGCTGAGCGCCGCCCCGATGTTGATGAACGCCTGACCGACGATGAGCCCGGCGATGCCGACGGCGAGCAGCTTGCCGAAGAGCTCGCGACAGGAGAGCGCGATGCGGAACGCCGCCCAGGCGAGCAGCACGTAGAGACCTATCAGCACGAGGAGGCCGACGAGCCCGAGCTCCTCGCCGATGATCCCGGTGATCATGTCCGTCGTCTGCTCGGGCAGGTAGCCGAACTTCTGTACCGAGTTGCCGAGGCCGATGCCGAAGATCTTCCCGGAGGCGATCGAGACCAGGGACTGCGTGGCCTGGAACCCGCTCGTCTGGGCGAAGCGCTGCGGGTCGAGGAACGCGGCGATCCTGTCCATGCGATAGGGCTCGATGAGGATCAGGGCCCCGACGAGCAGCGGCGCCAGGGCGGCGAGACCGAGGAGGTGGCGCCAGCGTGCGCCCCCGGCGACCAGCACGGCCGCCGCCCCTACGGAGAGGACGAGCGTCGTGCCGAGGTCCTTCTGCAGGAGCCCGACGAGCAGGCCGAAGGGAACGAGACCGACGAGAACGAGGCGCACGAAGCCCTGCCGGGTGCGCAGCGCCGCCGGGTCACGCACGATCAGGGCCGCCAGCAGGCCGACGACGGCGAGCTTGGCGATCTCACTGGGCTGGAGCTGCGTGAAGCCGAGGTCGATCCAGCGCCGCGCCCCGCGCGCCGTGACGCCGAACCCGGGGACGAAGACGGTCACCAGGAGGCCGGCGGCCACGACCGCGAACGGCACGGCGAAGCGGCGCCAGACGACGTAGTCGATGCGCGAGAAGACGACGAGGGCCAGCACCCCGAGCCCCGCGAAGACGAGCTGCCGGCGGAAGAAGTAGAAGGTCGTCCCGTGCTCGAAGTAGGCCTGCGCGGCCGAGGCGCTGTAGGCCATGACCAGGCCGTAGAGCAGGAGCAGCGCGGTCGCCAGGAGGAGGAGACGGCGTTCGGGCGCGCCGCTG
>DATHSP010000195.1:0-2084 GCA_035464075.1 Thermoleophilia bacterium
CGCGGCGGCCTCGAGCTCGAAGCGCTCGAGGGCCGCGAGGGCGCGCTCGCGCTCCTCTGCGCTCTCGAGTTCCAGCGCCCACTCGAGCACGAAGCGGTCGGGCGGGCAACCCAGTGCGCGCTTGATGGCGCCGAAGTCGAGCTCGCCGGGCGCCGTGAGGGTGCCGTCGAAGTCGAAGAGGACCGCCTCGAGGCGGAACGGACGGGGGGGCCGCGGCACGACCGGCCACGTGCCGGCCGCGGCCTCCGGTGCCGCCGGAGCCGGCCCCGTGGCGCCGCCGTCGCTGTCGGTCGTGTCGCCCATCATCGCGAAGGGGAGGGCCTCGCGCCGTCCGTGCCCGGGGTCAGCCGAGTCCGAGCCGCTCGAGGTCGTCCTCGTCGAGGCCGATGTAGTGCGCGGTCTCGTGGGCCACCGTGATGCGGATCTGGTCGGCCAGGTCGTCGAGGTCGCGCGTCTCGCGCTCGAGGTTGCGCTGGAAGAGGAGGATGGTGCCGGTGTGCGGCGGGCCACCGAGGGTGGACTGGTCGGGCAGCGTCAGGCCGCTGAAGAGGCCGAGGAGACGCGGATCGACGCCGTCGAGCACCATCTCCTCGCTCGGCCGGTCGTCGACGAGCACGGGTACGTTGGCGAGGGCGCGACGCAGGTCGTCGGGCAGCTCGGCGAGCGCCCCCGCGGCGACGCGCTCGAACTGCTCGGGCGCCATGCGCGGCCGGCGCGGCTCGCTGAGGGCGTCGAGACGCAGCACGGCGAGCCACTCGCGGACCATGCCCTTGCGGTCGCCGCGCTCCTCGAGGGCGCGGCCCAGCAGGTGGCGCGCGTCGGCCTCCTCGACCACGTCGAGGTCGTAGTCGGCGAGCGCCGCGCGCAACATGCGCGCGGCCCGCTTCGTGTCGTCGAGGAGGTCGAGGTGGACCTCGGCGGCGCGGATCACGGGCAGCGGGTCGTCGGGATCGAGGTCGGCCCAGTGCTCGTAGGAGGCCAGCGCGGCGAGGCCGTTGTCCTCGGTCAGCGCGAGCTCGGCCTCGAGTTCGAGGACGCCGGGGTCGTCGGGCGCCGCCTCGCGCGCCTGCGCGACCTTCTCTTCAGCCCCCTCGAGGTCGTCGTCCTCGATGAGGTCCCACGCCTCCTCGAGGAGGTGCTCGATGTCGTCGCCGTGACCGCTCATGCCAGTGACTCTAGCGGGAAGCAAGGTGGCGGTCGACCGTCGTCGGCGGGCGCCCGCCGCCGGGGTCCGGGCAGCGCCGGCGGACCGTGGCCCGAGGGCGTCCCGAGTACGACGTCGAAGCCCTGCCGAGGGCGGCCCGACACCCGCGTCGAACGCGACCGCAGCCTCTTGGTCGCCGGAGGCGAAGAAGGTAGAGTTGCCGGGCTTGAACGTTCAGTCAACGCTGCGGCCGGGGCGGGCCGCCGGGGGGTCATGAGAAGAGCCGACAGGTCGCAGCTCCGCCGCCGCGAGATCCTCGCCGCCTACTACGAGACGCTTCTCGCCGAAGGTCTGCAGGGGGCGTCCATCGCCAAGATCGCGCGCCGGCTCGACGTGCCTCCCAGCCTGCTCATCCACTACTTCGGGACCAAAGAGCAGATGACCATCGAGCTGGTCGACTACCTGCTCGAGTCCTACCGCGAGGCGTACGGCGACGAGCTGGCGGGCATCGCCGATCCGCTCGCCCGCCTGCGCGCCGTCCTCGACCTGCTGTTCAGCCCCGAGTATCACCAGCTGCTCGACGACCGCGCTTTCTACGCCTGCTTCTACCTGAGCCTGACGCACCCCGACGTGCGCCGTGCTTTCGCGACGCTCTACGAGGTCTCCCTGTCGCTCGTCGAGGCGACGATCGCCGAGTGCATGGCCGCCGGCGACCTGCCCCGAGACGACCCGCACGAGCTCGCCGTGACCCTGAAGGCGCTCGAGGAGGGGTACGCGTTCCTCATCGGCGGCGGCGCGGACGAGGCCGAGAAGGCGCTGCTCGGCGGCATGGTCAGGCGGCGCGCCGTGCGCATGCTGGGGCTGGACGCCGACGACGGCTGAGGACTTCGAGGCGACAGGCGGGCCGGGTCGCGTGGCGGCCCGGCCCGTCTGTCGCCGT
>DATHSP010000196.1:0-12384 GCA_035464075.1 Thermoleophilia bacterium
GAGACGCGCGCCCTCCTCGACCTTCTCCCAGATGCGCTCGAGGCCGCCGCGCGCGGCGAGCCGTTCGATCTCGTGCGTGTTCACAGGGGCCTCTCCCTCTTCACCGCGGGGGACACGCCGGTCAGCTGTACCGGTCGACCACCCTGCCCGCCAGCTCGGCGAGGAGGTCGCGTTCGACGCCGTCGTCGCACTGGTCGAGGGCCCGGCGGGCCTGCTCAATGTACCCCACCGCCACGGCGCGGGCACGCTCGACGGCGCCACAGGCGCGCACGGCGGCGATCACCCGGAGTACCTCCGGGTCACCGAGCTCCGGCCGGGCGAGCAGGGCGGCGAGCTCGGGCCGCGCCTCGAGAGCGAAGATCAGCGGCAGCGTCACGGTGCCGTCGCGCACGTCGGTGCCGAGCCGCTTGCCGGTCTGGTCCTCGTCGCCGTTGACGTCGAGGATGTCGTCGAAGACCTGGAACGCCAGGCCGAGAAGGCGGCCGTATACGGCGAGACCGGCGGCGGCCTCGGGACCGACGCCGGAGAGCTGGGCGCCGAGCGTACAGGCGGCGGCGAAGAGGTCGGCCGTCTTGCGCTCGCAGCGCTCCTCGTACTCGGCGACGCTGGTCGTGACCTTGTACGCGGCGGAGCGCTGCAGCAGCTCGCCCCGGGAGAGCTGCAGCGCGGCGGTGCTGAGCACGTCGACGGCCGCGGGCGAGCCCGCGCCGGCGAGCTCGACGAAGGCCTGGGCGAGCAGGTAGTCGCCGGTCGACACCGCCGTCGCGGCGCCGTAGGCCTGCACGACCGTCGGCCGGCCGCGGCGCAGGGCGGCGTGATCGAGGACGTCGTCGTGCACGAGCGTCGCCATGTGCACGAGTTCCACGGCGGCGGCCGCCCGCAGGACGGCCTCGGGGAAGGCCGCGTCACGGCGCGCGCAGAGCAGGGTGAGCAGCGGCCTGAGACGCTTGCCGCCGGCACCGAGGGTCGAGCGGCACGACTCGCCGAGCCGGCCCGGGTAGCCGCCGGCGACGGCCTCGAGTCGCGCCTCGACGGCGTCGAGCCCGCGGACGTAACGGCGCTTCTGCGCCGCCGACCGCCAGGAGAGCGTGGCGCGCGCGCTCACGCGGTCGCGACCTTGCCGGGACGACCGGAGACGAGACCAGCGCCGTGCGCGGGAGCCGGGCTGTCGCCGCCGTCCGCGAGACCGCCCGCGCTCGCGGGAGCCGGGCGGCTTGCGGCCATCACGGCACGACCCCCACGTGGAGGGAGACGGCGCCGAACCCGAGCCGCCGGTAGCGCACGGCCGTCAGGCCGGCGCCGGCCATGACCGCCGCGAGCCCGTCGGCGTCGGGGAAGGTCGCGACCGACGCCGGCAGGTAGCTGTAGGCGCCGGCGTCACCGCCGACGAAGCGGCCCAGCAGCGGCACGATGCGCTCCGACCAGAGGCCGTGGAAGCGGCGCCCGGGGCCGGCGGGCGCCGTCGTCATCTCCAGACAGACGATGCGGCCGCCCGGCCGCACCACCCGGCGCAGCTCGGCGAAGCCGGCCCCAGGGTCGGGCACGTTGCGCACCCCGAACGCGACCGTGGCCGCGGCGAAGCGGCCGGCGGCGAAGGGCAGGTCGAGCAGGTCGGCGCGGACGAAGTCGACGCGCGCGACGGCCTCGCCCGGCCCGGCCGCGGCCGCACACCCCGCGGCCGCCTTCTCGCGCGCCCGCGCCAGCATGGCCTCGCTCATGTCGGCGCCGGTGACGTGGCAGTCCGGGCAGCCGCGCAGCAGCGTCAGGGCGAGGTCGCCGGTGCCGCAGCACGCATCGAGCGCCTCGTCTCCCGGGCGCAGGCCGGCCTCGGCCGCCGCCAGCCGCCGCCAGCGGCGGTCGAGGCCGGCCGTCATCAAGCGGTTCATGAGGTCGTAGCGCGGGACGATGGCGCTGAACATGCCCTCGATACGCTGGGGATCGCGAGCCAGCGCGTCCTCGGGGACGCGCACCGGCATCAGCCGCCGTCCCAGGGGGGGAAGAGCGCCTGCTCGAGGCCAAGGGTCGTGAGCACCTTGCCGACGACGTGGTCGACGGCCTCTTGCAGCGTCGTCGGCCGGTTGTAGAAGGCGGGCATGGCCGGCACGATCGCCGCTCCGGCCTCGCTCACCTCGAGCAGACGCCGCAGGTGAATCGAGGAGAGCGGCGTCTCCCGCGGCACGAGCACCAGCGGCCGGCGCTCCTTGAGGGCGACGTCGGCGGCGCGGTGCACGAGGTGCCGCGAGGTCCCGAGGGCGATGTGGGCGGCGCTCGCCATCGAGCATGGGCAGACGACGACGGCGTCGGGCCCGCTGCTGCCGCTCGACGGCGGCGCCGCCAGGTCGCCGGGCTCGTGCACGGCGACGTCGGCGCCGATGAGCTCGACGAAGCGACGGGTCACCTCGCCACGGCCGCCCCCCGCCAGCTCGAGCTCGTGGGCGACGACGAGGACGCCGGCGTCGGTCAGCGAGAGCGAGAGGCGCAGGCCGTCCTCGGTCAGTACCTGTGCCAGCCGCAGGGCGTAGGCGGCGCCGCTGGCGCCGGTGACGCCGAGGAAGACGTGGTCGAGGGTGCGTACCATAGACTGCGAATGATGCCGCTCGGGGCCGGAGGGGTCAATCGGCGGCGTCACGGTCGGGGCCTGTGGCGGCGGCGACGCCGTGCGCGAGCCCGTCGCCCCCGGCGCCGGGCCGCCCCGTCAGTCGAAGTCGTCGCCGGCCACGTGGCACTCGCCGCCGTAGCAGCCCGCGATGCCGCTGCCGCTGTTGCCGTGGCACTTCACACAGAGCCCGCCGCCCGAGTAGACGGCCGTCGCGTGGCCGGCTATGAACGACGAGCTGTGCGGCAGGGCGACGCCGTGGCAGTCGTTGCAGTAAGCGGCGCTGTGACAGCGCGAGCAGACTCCCGGCGAGCTGTTCGCGGCGCTCGTGTGGCCGGCGAGGAACCCGCTCGGGTGCGGCATGGCGATGCCGTGACAGGTCGTGCAGCCGTTCTTGCCGTGGCACTTCGCGCAGAGCTCGGCGTCCTTCTCGGCCTCGTCGCCGTGCGCCTTGCGGAAGCTGCTCGGGTGCGGCATGTCGAGGCCGTGACAGTCGATGCAGTAGTCCGGGTCGTCCTTCGTGTGGCAGCGGGCGCAGATCGACTCGTTGCGGTCGAGCACGACCTTGCCGTGCTCCTTCGTCTCCCACGCCGACGGGTGCGGCATGTCGAGGCCGTTGTGGCAGCGGCGGCAGGTGGTCTCGTCCTCGTGGCAGCCCTGGCAGTCCTTCGCGTTCATACGGACGACCATGGTCACCGGATCGTGGTCTCCGGGCACGGCCCCGAGGTGGCAGACGTCGCAGTCCTCGGGCAGGGTGACGCCGTCGTGGCAGCGCGAGCACACGGACATGACGTTCTGCGAGAGACGCGCCACCTCCATCTGCGTGCCCGGGTGCGAGACGTTGGCGTGGCACGTGAGGCACTGGTAGCCCGCCTCGCGCAGGCCTTTGTGGTTGACCCGGATGTTGCCCACCACGTGGTCCTGGCCGAGCTCCTCGTTGGAGTGGCACTCCATGCAGGTGTTGGCGCCAACGTAGGCGGTGATCGGCCGCTCGTACGTGTCCGTGGCGTGGGCGAGGGCGTTGCTGAGGCCCTGCAGGTTGCGCACGAAGTAGGCGAAGACCCCGGGCTTGGTGTGGCACTCTTGGCAGCCGACCCCGGAGGCGTAGTGCGCCGTCTCCTTGTAGGTCGCCACCTCCGGCGCGATCACGTGACACGCTTCGCACGTCTCCATGCGGTTGACCGAGGCGAAGCCGGCGATGGCCCCGACGAGCACGAGGACCAGGGCCGCAGCCAGCCCCCCCAGCCACAGACGCGGGATGCGCACCTCCAGGAGGACGCGGCTCTTGGGCGGCTTGTCGCGGTCTCTCGGCATCAGCGGCGAAGGGTCGTGCCCGGCTCGGCGCCGGGTTCGACGGGCGGCACGTACTCGACACCTTCGAAGAGCTGGTGCCCTTGGGGCGCACCGTCACGGTGCTGGCCGTGACAGGCCTGACAGTTGTCGGCGCGGTGGCAGTTCATGCAGCCGGTGCCGATCCGCTCGGCCGCCTTGGTGTGCGAGGCGACGAACCCCGACGGGTGCGGCATGGCCAGCTGGTGGCACGTCTTGCAGTAGTCCTCGGAGGGGTGGCAGGTGGTGCACGCCGCCTCGCCGAGCACGGCCTCGCGCTCGCCGTGCTGGTGCAGCCACGACCTGGGGTGCGGCATCAGCAGCCCCTCGTGGCAGCTGCGGCAGTCGGGCGCCCCCGTGTCGGCCAGGTCGAGTGCGGCCATCTTCTTGTCGTGGTGACAGGCGCTGCAGGTCGAGAGGATGCCGAGCGAGCCGTGTTGCTTCTCCCACGCCGCCGTCTCGTGCGTGGACGGGGTCTCGGCGTAGTCCTTCTTCGTGTGGCACAGCTCGCAGTCGGCGGTCGCCACCTCGCCCTCGCTCGAGGCGTAGCGGTTGTTGTGGCAGATCAGGCACTGGAACATCGTGGGCTCGTGGCGCGAGCCCTCGGGCACCGCCTCGCCGTGACCGACGGCGGAGTGGCAGCGGTTACAGAGGAAGCCGGCCTCGATGAGGTGACGGTGCTGCACGTTGATGCCGCTGGTCGAGATCATGTCGAAGAGGACGTCGTTGGTGTGACAGCGGCGGCAGGACTGGTTCATCACGGTGCCGAGCATCGGCTCCTCGTAGCCGCTCAGCTGCTTCACCGGCTGCTCCAGAGCCTCCATCTTGGCGGTGAGGAAGAGGAAGGGGCCCGGCTTCGAGTGGCACTGCTCGCAGTTGACCGCGGCGTGCCCCGACGCCTCGACTCCGTCGATGTAGGGCCCGTGACTCTTGCACAGCCCGCAGAAGGCGTTCGTCGAGGTGCCGGCGAGCGCCACCCCGATGCCGATCGTGGCCACGCTTATGAGCACGATGGCGACGGTCAGGCCGCGGACCGTGAGCCTGAAGTTCACATCCTCACCGCGCTTCGGGTCATGGGGTCCGGTCGTGGACGGCGCGCCGGTGGCACAGCACGCACTTGAACGGGCCGGTGTGGAAGACGGCGCTCGCGTGACAGCGCAGGCAGGTGGCATTGGTCGGCAGCTTCTGCAGCGCGTGCATCCCGCTCTTGTGACAGGTGCGGCAGGTGTAGCTGGGACGTGTGGCCCGGGCGTGGACGACCTGGGTGTGGCAGGTTCGGCAGCGGTACAGCCTGGTGACGTCGCGCGAGTGCTGGGCGGACGGGTCGGCGAGCGGCGTCTTGCCGGTGTGACACGACGCACACCGGTAGCCGGCGATCCGGGTGCCGTCGTGGCCCCGGGGGTGGCATTCACGGCAGGCTCTGGCGGCACTCACCTCGTAGCCGTGGTGGTAGAGGGCCATGCTCCGGTGGCATCGCCTACAGTCGACGGCGGCGTCGGCGTGCCGCCTGTAGGTACCGTGACAGGCGCGACAGGTGCCGACGTCGCCGGTGTGGATGTGATCCTCGTGACACTCGATGCAACTCGCGCCGCTCACCGGCGGTGGCGTGTCGAGGTGGCACGGCATGCAGTTCGCCGGCACCTCCGGCCGGTCCATGGCGGTGTGGCACTCGAGGCACTCGTGCGGGCCGTGGTCGCCCTGCTTCGAGGCGAGGACGCCGTCGTGACAGCGGGCGCACGCGGGCGCCTCGAGCGTCAGCCCGCTGTGATGCGCGCTCTCGAACGACTTGCCGGTGGGGGCGCCGGTGGCGTGGCACTCGAGGCAGCCGCCGTACTCGGGCTCGGCGCCGAAGTGCGGCACGGCGGCGTGCTGGTAGGGCGTCAGGTACTCGTAGGAGTACAGGGTGCGTTCGTAAAGATGGCACTCCTGGGCACAGGCCTCGTTGCTCGAAGAGAGCTCACTCGTGTCGCTGCCGGGGGCGTGGCAGTTCCAGCACTTCTGGCCGGGCACGGACTTGAAGCCCGTGTGACAGGAGGTCGTACAGGCGATGTCGTCCATCGCGATGAAGTGACACTGGCAACCGACGACCGTCTCGTGCACCCACGCCTCACGGGCCTCGGCCGCGGCCGGGACCAGCGTCAGGGCGATGAAGGCGAGGGTCAGGGCAAAGGCGAGGGGGAAGCGGCGGGGTGTGCGTGGGCGCAGGCACGGCGGCGCCGGCGGTGACATCGGCGACGCCGATGCGACCCCGCTGGCGGAGGTCGTGCATGCGCTCACGGTGATTACCCCCTGCGGCTCCAGCGCCCGCATCGCCCCTCAGGGTGCGGATGGGAGATGCTAGGCGAAAGTGACGGCACGCGTCCACCGACCGTCAGGTCGTCGAAGCTGCGATCACCCCCTCGCCCGTGAGGATCCCCATCGGCCCGTCGACGGCCGCCCGAGCCGTCGCGCAGGGACCATTGTGGCAATAGTGTGCGCTCCAAGTCAATACGCCGGGGGGTTCGCCGGTCGCACGGCCGCCGCGTGTCCCGAGTGCAGGCGAGCAGCGAGGACGGCGCGGCTTCGGGAACCGTCGCCTGCGCGGCCGACGGACTGGAGCAGTGTGGCCACGACGGCCTGGACCGGTGTGATGACGAGGGCCTGGACGAGTGTGGCGACGACGGCCTGGACCGCTCTGGTGACGAGTTCCTAGACCATCGTGGCGGCTACGGCGACGACACCGTAGAGCAGGCCCACGGCGCCGTTGGTGCTCATGAAGCCCATGCCCACCTCGGGCAGGCCGCGCCGGGCGATGTCGACGTGCGACCACGCGAGCAGGGCCGCGACGGGGACGAGACCCGCGTAGTAGAGCGGGCCCAGATCGGCCAGGGCTCCGGCGGCCACGAGCAGGGCGACCGCCACGACGTGGGAGGCGACGGCCGCGCGGAGCGCCCCTTCGGGGCCGAAGGCCGCCGCCAGCGAGTGCAGGCCCTCGCGGCGGTCGGCGTCCAGGTCGAAGATGCCGTAGATCGCGTCGAAACCGCCGACCCACGCCCCCACCGCGAGGAAGAGAAGCACAGCCGGCCAGGCGACCGTGCCGGTGACGGCCACCCAGGCGGCCGCCGGGGCCAGGCCGAGGGTGAGCCCGAGAGCGTAGTGACACGCCCAGGTGATGCGCTTCGTGTACGGGTAGGCGATGAACGCCGCGACCGGGATGGGCCAGAGGTAGCGACAGGGTTCGGAGAGGTTGAAGGCGGCGAGCACGAGCAGTCCCAGTGCGCCGGCGGTGAACACCCAGACCTCGCCGCGGCGCAGGAGCCCCGAAGGCAACTCGCGCGTGGCCGTGCGCGGGTTACGCGCGTCGAGCTCGGCGTCGATCAAACGGTTCAGCGCCATCGCCGCGCTGCGTGCGCCGACCATGGCCACGGTGATCCATACCAGGTCGCTCCACGACGGCAGCCCGCCGGCGGCCATGAACGCGCCCGCGTAGGCGAAGGGGAGGGCGTAGACGCTGTGCTCGACCTTGATCAGGCGAGCGAACAGGGCCGGCCGGGAGCGGCCGGCGGACGCCCCCTGGGGCTCCGTCATCCGGCTTCGGCCGGCAGGGGCTGCTCGGCGGCGGATCCCCGCTCTCCGGGCGCCGCGTCGCCCGACGGCCCGACGGCCGGCGACTCGGCGGCCATCGCCGTCCCCCGTGCCGGCTCAGCGACTGGCGCCTCGGCCTGCGTCGCCGCGGCCGTCGCCGGCGTAGCTGGGATCGCCTCGGCGGCGGTCACCTCGGCCTCCGTCACCGCGGCCTCCGTCACCGCAGCCGGCTCGGGCGGCTGCCCGAACCGGGCGACCACCCAGCAGAGGGTGCCGGCGATCACGGCGAAGATGCCGATCACGAACAGCGTGGTCGGGATGAAGAGGCTCGTGGGGCGGGCGATGCCGAGGTAGGCGCTGACGGACCACACGGCCACGGCCAGCAGCCAGTTGGCGATGGACAAGATCCAGAACGTGCGGCGCACCGTCATTGCTGTGGGCTCCGGGTCGCGGATTATCCCTGACAGTGTAGGACCCGAGGCCGGTGGTCCGTCAAGTCGCGCGCCGGCCTGCGGAGCGCGCCGCGGGCCCGCGGGCACGCCTGTGGCGTGCCCGCGGGCGCTGCGCGCGGGTCACCCGAAAGGCAGGCCGAGCTCGCGCCAGCGCGCGTCGACGCGCGCCTTCACAGCCGGGTCCATCCCGAGCTCCTCGGGCCACTCGCGGTCGTGCCCCTCCTCGGGCCAGGTCTTGGTCGCATCGATGCCCATCTTGGCGCCGTAGCGCGGCAGCGGGCTGGAGTGGTCGAGCACGTCCAGGGGGCCGTCGACGACGAGGCAGTCGCGGCGCGGGTCGACGTTGTTGAACACGCGCCACGTCACCTCACTGTAATCGTGCACGTCGACGTGCTCGTCGACGACGACCACGAACTTGGTGAACATCATCTGGCCCATCCCCCAGACCGCGTTCATGATCTTACGCGCCTGACCGGGGTACGACTTGCGGACGCTGATGATGGCGCAGTCGTGGAAGACGCCCTCGATCGGCAGGTCCATGTCGACGATGTCGGGCTGGACGAGCTGCAGGAGCGGGAGGAAGAGACGCTCGGTGGCCTTGCCGAGGTAAGCGTCCTCCATGGGGGGACGGCCGACGATCGTGGCGGGATAGACCGGGTCGCGGCGGTGGCTCATCGCCGTGACGCGGAAGACGGGGTAGTCGTCGGCGAGCGAGTAGTAGCCGGTGTGGTCGCCGAAGGGGCCTTCGCGGCGGCGTTCGTCCTTGTCGACGTAGCCCTCGAGCACGATCTCGGCGTCGGCGGGCACAGCGAGGTCGACGGTGGCGCAGGGCGCCAGCTCGACGGGGGCGCCGCGC
The DNA here is from genome assembly GCA_035464075.1 of Thermoleophilia bacterium. Lineage (GTDB taxonomy): Bacteria > Actinomycetota > Thermoleophilia > UBA2241 > UBA2241 > UBA2241. The sequence continues at coordinate 8,798 of DATHSP010000196.1, forward strand.
AGGAAGCCGGCGAACATGAACTCGCTGATGCCGGGCGGCAGCGGCGCCGTGGCGGCGTAGGTGACGGCAGGGTCGGTGCCGAGGGCGACGGCGACCTCGAGGCGGCCGTCGGCCTCGCGGAAGTTGGCGGCGCCGTCGTGGTGGATGTGCCAGTGCATGCCGGTGGTCTGGCCGTCGTAGACCTGGAGGCGGTACATCCCGGCGTTCTGGCGCCCCTGGCGGTCCTTGGTGACGACGATCGGCAGGGTGACGAACGGGCCGCCGTCGCCGGGCCAGGTCGTGAGCACCGGCAGCCGGCCGACATCGGGCGGCTCGACGACGACCTCGCGGAAGGCGGCCTTCTTGACGAGCCGGGGACCGTACGAGGCCAGCTCCTTGAGCTGGCCCAGCGCCTTGACCTTGCCGACGAGACCGCTCGGCACCTGGAGCTCGAGCAGCCCGGCGATGCGGCCGGCGAGCTCGTCGAGCGGAGCGCCCAGGGCGAGCTCCAAGCGGCGATAGGAGCCGAACTGGTTCATGAGCACGGGCACGGCCGGGCCGGCGGCGCCCGCCGGCCGCAGCGGCCTCTCGAACAGGAGCGCCGGACCGTGCGCCTTGCTGGCGCGGTCGGCGATCTCGGCCATCTCGAGATACGGGTCGACCTCGGGGCGCACGCGGGCGAGCTCGCCCTCGCGCTCGAGCAGCTGGATGAAGGCGCGCAGGTCCACGCTCAGCTCCCTTCGTTGGCGAGGGTGTCGAGGAGGGGGTGGGTGTCGGCGAGGCCGAGGCGAGCGACGGCCGCGGCGACCAGGCCTGCGACCTGGTCACCACGGCCGTCGCGGAACGCCTCGTCGACCTCATCGAAGAGCATCGCCGCGCCATCTGCCCCGGCGTCCTGCGCCGCGCGGCCGTCCGCGCCTTCGATCGCCACCATGGCCGCGACCGTGTACGCCCAGAGGGCGTCGTCGTGCACGAACGGCGATCCCTCGTCGCGCAGGAAGGCGCAGGCCGACATGAGTCGCGCCAGCAGCCGCACCGAGCCGACGTCGCCGCGCCCGGCCACGACGCGCAGTCCCTCCGCGTACGCGGAGTCGCCGGCGAGCAGTGCCGTCTCGCCGTCGTCCCGGCCGGGTGCCAGGGCACGGCTCTGACGGTAGTGCAGCAGATAGCCCTCGTACATGAGCTCGATGGCCGCGACGTAGCCCGAGTGGCGCCCGCCGAGCGCCTCGTACAGCAGGCCCCAGCGCAGCTCGGCGCCGTGCCCCGTCGCAGGCGCCCCGAAGCCCCCCGCCAGGCCTTCGAGCGCCGCGCGTGCGGTCGCGTGACTTGGGCCCACGGCCGCAGCGCTCGAGCTCACGCGCACGCCAGGCGTTCTCACGGTCGCGTCGGCCGGCCCGCCGCAGACGTCGGCCGGCCCCGTGGTCGCGTCGGTCTGGCTGTCGCTCACGTCAGTCGGACTCCCGGTCGAGGTGGAAGGAGAGCGCCATGAGCTCGCTCGACAGGTCCACCTGGCGCACGAGCACGCCGTCGGGCGTATGCACGCGGACCGGGGCGAAGTTGAGGATCGCCCGCACCCCGGCGGCGACGAGCCGCTCGATCGTCGCCTGCGCCTCGCTCGCCGGGACGGTCACGACGGCGATGTCGACGCGCTCCTCGACGCAGAACTCCTCGAGTTCGGCGACACTGCGCACGCGGCCCTCACCGTAGCTCGCGCCGATGACCGTGGCCGAGCTGTCGAACATCGCCACCAGGCGGAAGCCCTGCTCCCCGAAGCCGCGGTAGCGGGCCAGCGCCGTGCCGAGCAGCCCGGCGCCGATGATGGCGACGTTCCACGTACGGTGCAGGCCCAGCGAGCGCGTGATGACGTCGATGAGGCTGTCGACCTCGTAGCCCACGCCGCGCGTGCCGAACTCGCCGAAGTACGAGAAGTCCTTGCGGATCTGCGCCGCGTTGAGGTCGATGGCCTCGGCGAGGTCCTTGGAGGACACGCGCTCGACACCGCGGGCACGCAGCTCGCGAAGCTTGCGCAGGTAGAGCGCGAGGCGCGGCACGGTGACCGCCGGGACGTCCTTCCTGTCGACGTTGCGCACGCTGCCCCCCTCGTCAGGCCGCCGCGAAGAACGCGGCGGCGGCCTCCTGCGCGCGGCGCAGGTCGTCGTCGGTCAGAGCGAGTGAGACCATCGTGGCCTCGAACTGTGACGGCGCCAGGTAGACCCCGTGCTCGAGCATGTGCCGGTGGTAGCGCGCGTAGGCGGCCGTGTCGGCGCGCTTCGCGTCGGCCCAGCTCGCGACCGGTCCCTCGCAGAAGAACATCGTCAGCATCGCCCCGACGCGGTTGATCGTGACCGGGGTCTCACCGGCGGCCGCGCGGAGCCCGCTCTCGACGCGCGCGGCCAGCGCCTCGAGGCCTTCGTACACGCCGGGCTCCGACAACACGCCGAGGGTGGCGGCGCCGGCCGCCATCGCCAGTGGGTTGCCGGCGAGCGTGCCGGCCTGGTAGGTCGAGCCCAGCGGGGCGACGGTCTCCATCAGCTCGCGGCGGCCGCCGAAGGCACCGACGGGCAGGCCGCCGCCGATGATCTTGCCGAGGGTCGTGAGGTCGGGGATGACCCCGAAGCGCTCTTGCGCGCCGCCCCAGGCGACCCGGAAGCCGGTGATGACCTCGTCGAAGACGAGCAGGGCACCGTACGCGGTGCAGAGGCGGCGCGCGGTCTCGAGGAACCCGAGAGCCGGCGGCACGACGCCCATGTTGCCGGCGACCGGCTCGACGATCAGGCAGGCGATCTCCTCGCCACGCTCCTCGAAGAGCGCCTCGAGGCCGGCGACGTCGTTGTACTCGAGGAGCAGCGTGTCGGCCGTCGTCCCCTTGGTGACCCCGGGGCTGTCGGGTAGCGAGAGCGTGAGCACACCGCTGCCGGCGGCGGCGAGGAAGGCGTCGGAGTGCCCGTGGTAGCAGCCGACGAACTTGACGATCTTCTCGCGCCCGGTCGCGCCGCGGGCGACGCGCACGGCGCTCATCGTCGCCTCGGTACCCGAGTTGACCATGCGCACGAGCTCGATCGACGGCACGGCCTCGCAGATCAGCCGGGCGAGCTCGATCTCGAGCGCCGTCGGGGCCCCGAAGCTGGTCCCGGCGTCGAGCACGGAACGCAGGCGCTGCACGACCTGGGGGTGACCCCAGCCGAGGATCATCGGCCCCCACGAGGAGACGAAGTCGACGTACTCGTTGCCGTCGGCGTCCCAGACGTGGGCGCCGCGCGCCCTGGCGATGAAGAGCGGATGCGGCATGCCGACGCCCTTCATCGCCCGCACCGGCGAGTTGACGCCGCCCGGGATGTACCTGAGCGCCTCCTCGAAGAGGCGGGCAGAGGTCTCGAAGTTCACGCGCTCCTCCAGCGGGACGGACTGATGGACTCCTCATATACTACGCGGTCAGCGCTCCATGTGAGAGCGTGCACAAGGGCGCGCCTTCGGGAGAGGCGCGCGCGGGCCCCGTCGAAGGGAGCAGAGGTGTGACCGCCACGATCCGTGCGGCCGGCGCCGGCGACGCCGTCGCCATCGCCGGCCTGATCCGCGAGATGGCGGCGGGCTTCGGCGAGCACTCACCG
>DATHSP010000197.1:0-9303 GCA_035464075.1 Thermoleophilia bacterium
GAGGGCCACGCCGCCCGCCGCGGTGACGCCGATGGCCGGCGCCCCGCGCACCGTCATGTCGCGGATGCGGTCGGCGACCTCGTGCCAGGTCGTGCAGGTGACGTAGCGCTCGTCGTGGGGCAGCGCGGTCTGGTCGATCAGGACGACCGACTCGGGCAGGATCTCGACGGTGCGCACGCGCAGCCGCGAGCCCCCGTGACCGGTGTCGGCCTCAGCGGCGGTCATCCCGACCCCGATCCTCGTCGCCCATCGTGGCCCGCGATCAGGTCCCCTGGTCCCACGACGCCAGGTAGGCGGCCTGCTCCTCGGTGAGGGTGTCGCAGGCGATGCCCATCGTCTCGAGCTTGAGCCGGGCGATCTCGTCGTCGATGTCCCTGGGCACCACGTAGACCTTGTTCTCGAGCTCGGCGTGGTGCTGCACCATGTACTCCGCCGAGAGCGACTGGTTGGCGAAGCTCATGTCCATGACCGCGGCGGGGTGACCTTCGGCGGCCGACAGGTTGACCAGCCGGCCTTCGGCCAGCAGGTAGATGCGGCGGCCGTCGGCCATCGTGTACTCGTCGACGAACTCGCGCACGGTGCGCTTCTTGACGGCGAGCTCCTCGAGCGCCGGGATGTCGATCTCGACGTTGAAGTGGCCGGTGTTGGCGACGATGGCGCCGTCCTTCATGACCTCGAAGTGCTCGCCGCGGATGACGTGGATGTCGCCGGTCGCGGTGACGAACACGCTGGCGATCTTGGCGGCCTCGGCGATGGGCATGACGCGGAAGCCGTCCATGACCGCCTCGAGCGCGCGCAGCGGGTCGACCTCGAGGACGACGACGTCGGCGCCGTGCCCCTTCATGCGCATCGCCAGGCCGCGGCCGCACCAGCCGTAGCCGGCGACGCAGACCGTGCTGCCGGCGATGAGGATGTTGGTCGCGCGGATCACGCCGTCGAGCGTGCTCTGGCCGGTGCCGTAGCGGTTGTCGAACATGTGCTTGGTGTTGGCCTCGTTGACGGCGACGATGGGGAACATGAGGCGGCCCTCGGCCTCGAGCGCCTTGAGACGGATGACGCCGGTGGTCGTCTCTTCGGTGCCGCCGATGATGTCGGCCGCCATGTCGGGGCGCTCGCCGTGCAGCACGCCGATGACGTCGGCGCCGTCGTCCATGGTGATGTTGGGCCGGTGGTCGACGCAGGCGTTGATGTGGCGGTAGTAGGTCTCGTCGTCCTCGCCCTTGATGGCGTAGACGCGCACGCCGTACTCCTTGACAAGGGCGGCGGCGACCGGGTCCTGCGTGCTCAGCGGGTTGGAGGCGCAGAGCACGACGTCGGCGCCCCCGGCCACCAGGGTGCGCATGAGGTTGGCCGTCTCGGTGGTGACGTGCAGGCAGGCGCCGACGCGCACGCCCTCGAGCGGCCTCTCCTTGGCGAAGCGCTCGCGGATCGCCTTGAGGACCGGCATGTGCATGTCGGCCCACTCGATGCGCAGCACGCCCTCGGGGGCCAGACCGATGTCTTTGATGTCGTGATCGGGGCTCACAGGCAGTTCACTCCTCGTCGATGGGCGGCCCCTGCACGACCCCGCAGGCGGCCAGCGTGTGTCCGTGGTACGCGGCGGCGACGGCCGGGGGGACGATCAGGTCGGCGGCGCCCAGGCAGCCGGCGCACCGCAGCGCGGCGCGCTCGAACGGCGTGAGCCGCGCGAGGTCGCCCACCCCGGCCACGACGCCGCCAGAGTATACACGCGGCCCGGCCGCGGACCGTATCACGGAGGGTTGATAACGGCCGGTCATCGAAGGGAAGCCGCGCGGCACGCCGGCCGGCCAGGGGCCGGTGAGCGGGCCGCACAGCTCGAGATTCACATGGTCCTCGACGGCGACCAAGCCCGGCGGGGACTCGACGTCGGCCAAAGCGGATAGGGACTCGCCGGACGCCCGGCGCTCCACCGCCCTGGTCGTGTGGCGCTCCGCCGCGTCGGACGTGTGGCGCTCCCCCGCCCCGCCCGTGGCGGCCGGCGCGACCCCCTGCCCGCCCGGCGATGGGCCCGTCGCGGCGACCACGCGCAGCGGGACGACGAGGCCGACACAGGTGCCGGCCGGGAGGGCGGCGAGCGCCGCGAAGAGCCGGCCCTCGAACGGCCGCGCCGGCCGCATCTCTTCGCGAGCGAGCGCGACGAGCCGCGCCTCGGGGAAGACGGCCGCCGCCGCGGCCGCCAGAGCCGGCGCGACGAGCACGACCGGGACAGCGGGAGCGGTCACTCCCCGGCGGCGAGCCGCCGCTTGAAGCTCTCGATGGCGGCGACCGGCGTCGGGTCGACCCCGTAGAGCAGGGCGAGGTAGTACGACACCCAGTCGCCAAGGCCGATGAGCGAGGCGGCGCGGGCGAGCGGAGCCGACCCCCGCGCCGTCAGCCGCTCGACCCCGGCGCCGTGGGCGGCGAGCTCGGCGGCCGTGAGGTGCGCGCGCCGCGCGAGCCTGGCCGGCCACTCGGGGTCCTCGAGCAGCACGACCTGAGTGCCGGCGGCGAGCTCGGGCAGGCTCGACCACCCCTCGATCTCGTTGTGGTCGAGCTCGGGCAGCTCGGCCCAGAAGGCCGGGGCCTTGGCGTTCTCGTTCACCTGCGTCTTCCAGCGGCGCGCGACCGGCGTCGTGACGCCGGCGCCACAGGCGAGGACGAGGCGCGCGGCCAGGCGCCGCGCCAGCGCCTTCGCGCCGTTGGCTTCCTCGGGCACCTCAGGGGCCAGGTCCGAGGCGAGCTGGTCGAGGACGGCCTCGGCCTCCGCCACGTCGGCCGCGAGGTCGGCGCAGAGGCCGGCGTGTGCGAGCGCGGCCGCCACCGGCGTGGCCAGGACGCCGAGGGCCGCGCGGGGCTGCAGGCCGGCCGGCACGGAGACCGCCGGGAGTCCCTCGGCCGCGGCGATCGCGGCCAAGCGCCCGCCGCTCGCCACGCACACGGGGCGACAGCCGCGGGACAGCGCCGTCTCGACGCAGGCCAAGGTCTCCTCGGTCTCGCCGGAGTAGCTCACGGCGACGACGAGGGTCGTGGGCCGCACCCACGCGGGCAGGTCGTAGCCGCGCACGACGGCCGCCGGTACGGCGAGCTCGCCGGCCGTCGCCAGCACGACCTCGCCGCCGATCGCGGACCCGCCCATGCCGCAGACGGCGATGCCGTCGGGGCGCGCCGGCGTCGCCGGCGCCACCGCCCCGGCGTCGCCGCCCAGCGCCCTCAGGCCCGCGTCGTAGCCCTCGACGAACTGTCGGCCGAGCCCGGCGATCGCTGCGGCCATGCCGGCGCCGTCGAGCTCGGCGACCCTCGCGGGCCCGAGCTCGACGGCGTCGGGGCCGAGCTCGACGCCCGCAGCCGGCGTGTCGTCAGCCGAGGTGATCTCAAGCCCCGATCGTCGCGCGAGTCATCTCAGGCCCCGATCACGGAGAGCACGAGGTCGCGCTTCTCCTCCATGAGCTCCCGGCTGTCGGCGCCGAGGTTGAGGCGCAGCAGGGGCTCGGTGTTGGAGGGGCGCACGTTGAAGTGCCAGTGCTCATGGTCGACGGAGACGCCGTCGAGCTTCGTGACCTCCCCGTCGCCGAAGCGCTCCTCGATGCGCGCCAGCGCCGCGGCGACATCGTCCACGGTCGAGTTGATCTCGCCGGAGATGAAGTACCGGCTGCGCAGGGGCTCGAGCAGCTCGGCCAGGGTGGCCTTCTTCTGCGAGAGCAGCTCGAGGATGAGCAGCGCCGGGATGAAGCCCGAGTCGGCGTTGAAGTTGTCCCTGAAGTAGTAGTGGCCCGAGACCTCGCCGCCGAAGAGCACCGGCTCGCGGCGCATGCGCTGCTTGAAGAACGCGTGCCCGACGCGGTTGATGAGCGGCACTCCGCCGGCGGCACGGATCGTGTCGGGCACGGCGCGGCTGGCGCGGAGGTCGTAGAGGATCGCCGCGCCGGGTTCTTTGAGCAGGAGCGCCTCAGCGAGCAGCGCGGTGACGAAGTCGCCCGGGACGAACTCGCCGGTCTCGTCGATGAAGAAGCAGCGGTCCCCGTCGCCGTCCCAGGCGATGCCGAGGTCGGCGCGCTCGGCGAGCACCCGGGCGATGATCTCGCGGCGGTTCTCCTCGAGCAGCGGGTTGGGCTCGTGGTTGGGGAAGGCGCCGTCGACCTCGAAGTACATCTCGACGGCGCGGACCGGGGTGCCGGCGAACACGCGCGGTGCGAGAGCGCCGGCGATGCCGTTGGCGGCGTCCATGACCACGCGGTACGGCGCCAGCGCGCCCACGTCGACGAAGCCGTGCAGGTGGCGCACGTAGCCGTCGTACAGGTCGACGCGGTCGCGGACCGCCGTCCCCGAGACGGGCGGCAGCTCGCGTGCGGCCTGCACGCGCCGCGACAGTTCGGGCATACCGGCCTCTCCGGAGAGCGGCAGCGCGCCCTCACCGACCAGCTTGAGTCCGTTGTACTGCGGCGGGTTGTGCGAGGCGGTGACCATCGCCCCACCGTCGAGGCCGCGGCTCGCCACCCCGAAGTAGACCATCTCGGTGGCGACCATGCCGAACTCGGTGACCGACGCACCGGCGCGAGCGGCGCCCGTGGCGAAGGCCTCGGCGATGCCCGGCGACGACGGTCGCGGGTCCGTGCCGACGCCGAGGGAGCGCGCCTCGAGCTGCCGGGCGAGGGCGAAGCCGATGCGCTCGGCGACCGACTCGTCGAGCTCGGACGGGTACAGGCCGCGCACGTCGTAAGCCTTGAAGATGCCGGCCGGGACCGGATGGGTCATGTCTCCTCCCTGCCGCGCAGCTGCTCGCGGAAGTCGACGGCGTTGTCGGGCAGCGTGGTGCCGGGCGCCAGGCAGATACCGCCCGTGAGGCGATTGCCGGCGCCGACCTCGCAGCCTTCGCCGAGCACGGCGGCGGAGAGCTGACTGCCGGCCCCGACACGCGAGTCGCGCACGAGGATGCTGCGCTCCACCAGCGCGTGGTCGGCGATCTCGACCCCCGACTGCACGACGGACTCGGCGACCACGGCGCCCTCACCGAGGCGGGCGCCCGCACCGAGGACCGCGAGCGGTCCCACGCGGGCGCCCGCCCCGACCCGGGCGCCGTCCCCGACGTAGCACGGCGGCACGAGACGCGCTTCAGGGGAGACCTCGGCGGTCGGCGCCACGTAGCGGTACGTCTCACCGAGCGCCTCACCGGCGGTCGTGTGCACGACGCGCTCGAGCACGTCGACGTGCGCCTGCAGGTAGCTCTCGGGGGTGCCGATGTCGCGCCAGTACCCCTCGCCCACGTACCCGTACAGCGAGCCTGCCTGGGCGAGACGGGGGAAGACGCCGCGCTCGATGGAGAAGAGTCTCCCCTTGGGGATGAGCTCGAAGACCTCAGGCTCGAGGACGTACACGCCGGCGTTGATGAGCGCCCGGCCGGCGTGCTCGCCGGGCTTCTCGAGGAACTGCGCCACGCGGTCGTCGTCGCCGAGCTCGACGAGACCGTAGCGCCGCGGGTCGTCGACCGCGGTCAGGTAGATGGTCGCCATGCCGCGCCGCCCGGCGTGCAGGCGGCCGAGCGCCGTGAGGTCGACGTCGCTCAGCACGTCGCCGTTAAAGACGAACAGCGGGCCGTCGTCGAGCGCCCCGGCGCAGTTGACGATCGCCCCCGCCGTACCCAGAGGCTCCTCCTCGACCACGTAGTCCACCCTGAGACCGTAGGCGGCGCCGTCGCCGATCGCGGCCTCGACGACCTCGGCGAGGTGGCCGCTCGAGAAGATCGCCCGCCTGACCCCGTGGCGGGCGAGGTTCTCGAGGATGTAGGCGACGAAGGGCCGCTCCACCAGGGGCGCGACCGGCTTGGGCACCCGCGACGTCACGGGGCGCAGGCGGGTGCCCGCACCGCCGACCAGGATCACGGCCTGCGCGGGGATCATGACGGCGCCGCCCTCACCCGGTGGCTAGTCGAGGTCGGAGAGCCCATCGCCAAGACCGATGCCCTCGTACTCGAGGCCGGCCGCGCGCGCCACGACGGGGTCGATGAAGTTGCGCCCGTCGACCAGGAGCGGCCGGCGCATGGCCCCGGCAGCGGCGGCCCAGTCGAGGCGGCCGAACTCGGACCACTCCGTCACGAGCACGGCCGCGTCGGCGCCGTCGAGCGCCGCCGCCGCGTCGCGACAGATCGTCACGCCCGGGAAGAGCGGGTGCCCGGAGGGTTCGATCATCGGGTCGTAGGCACGCACCTCGGCGCCTTCGTCGCGGAGACGCGCCGCGAGCACGATGGACGCCGCCTCGCGGAGATCGTCGGTGTTGGGCTTGAACGTCAGACCGAGCAACGCGATGCGCGCCCCCCGCAGCTGACGGAGATGCTGCTTGAGCTTGCCCACGACGCGACGCTTCTGCAGGGCGTTGACCTCGATCACCGCGTTCAGGAGCTGGAAGTGGTAGCCGCTGTTGCCGGCGAGCTGCTTGAGGGCCTGCACGTCTTTGGGGAAGCACGAGCCCCCGTAGCCGATGCCGGCGTGGAGGAAGTGCGGGCCGATGCGGTGGTCGAGCCCCATGCCCTCGGCGACCACGCGGACGTCGGCGCCGACCTGCTCGCAGACGTTGGCGATCTCGTTGATGAAGGAGATCTTGGTGGCGAGGAAGGCGTTGGAGGCGTACTTGATCATCTCCGCAGTCGGCACCGACGTGTGGATCACCTCGGCGTCGATGCCGCGGTAAAGGTCGGCGACCGCCTCGCCGTCGGCCTCGTCAAACGCGCCGACGACGATGCGATCGGGCTCGAGGAAGTCCTGGATCGCCGCCCCCTCGCGCAGGAACTCGGGGTTGGAGACATAGCGCACGCCGTCGGCGCCGAGGGCACGCAGGTCGGCGCGCACGCTGCGCCCGGTGCCGACCGGGACGGTGCTCTTCATGACCACGAGGCGCTCGCCGCCGCGGGCGGCGATCTCGGCGATCACGCGGCGCACGCTCGAGAGGTCGGCGTCACCCGAGGGCGACGGCGGGGTGTCGACGGCGACGAAGAGGATGCGGCAAGGGGCCAGGTCGTCGTGCGATGTGGTGAAGGTGAGGCGGGCGGCGTTGTCCTCGAGGAGCTTCTCGAGACCCGGCTCGTAGATCGGGGCGCGCCCCTCGCGGAGGGCGGCGATCTTGGCCGCGTCCACGTCCATCGAGACGACGTGGTGACCGAGATGGGCGAAGCACACCGCCGACACCAGGCCAACGTACCCCGTGCCGACCACCCCGACCGGCGCCTCATCGTGCATGCCGACGACCACCTTTCCTCACAAGACCGTCACCGCCCCGAAGACGGGCGTCAGTCTACCACGCGCCCGGGGCGTGGCCGGCGGCCGGGCAGGAACGGCGAGAGCGCGGCGCGGCCCGTTCGTCCGCGGTGCTCAGCCTCCCGCGCGCCGCACCTCACGCAGGGCCACCGACAGCTGGAAGGCAGTGATGTCGTCCAGGGGGTCGAGCTCGAGCGCCCGCACGAAGGCGTCGGCGGCCTCTCCCGGCCGGCCCAGGGCGTTCAGCAGGACGAGACCGCGCTGGTAGTGCACGTCTGGGTTCTGCGGCTGCAGCGCGGCGGCCTCGTCGAGCGTGGCCAGCGCGGCACGCCCCTGCCCGAGCTGCTGCTGCACGAGCGCCAGCGTGATGAGCGGACGCACGGCCAGCGGGTTGCGGGCGCGCGCCGTCTCGGCCTCGCGCACCGCGAGCGTGAGCTCGCCGGCGCCGGCCGCGGACACGGCGCGCTCGGCGGCTCGCTCGCCCAGGTAGGGCGGCAGCCAGCTGAGCGCGGCGAGCAGCGCGAGACCGCTGAGGGCGACGCGCACCGGCAACGGGGCGTACGGGGCGCGGGTGTGACGCCGGGGTGCGGCGTCGTCGTCGCCGGCGGCGGCAGCATCGGCCTCCGCGATGACGTCGGTGTGGGCGGCGGTCTCCGCGGCATCGGTCTCCGCGGCATCGGTCTCCGCGGCATCGGTCTCTACGACGGCGGTATCCCCTGGGGGGGTGGCCTCCGCAGCGACGCCCTCCCCCGCCGGGACGGCGACGCGGACGACGGCGGTCCTGGTCGCCTCACCCGGCTCGCCGTCGTGCCCCTGCGACGCCCGCCGCGCGTCGGCGAGGTCGTTGCCCCGCGTCGTCAGGAAGGCGGCGGCGGCGGCGGCGAAGAGGAAGAAGACGGAGCCGGCGACGGCCATATCCCAGTCCCAGTCCCAGGAGATGTGGACCACGAAGGCGATGACGCCGGCCTGCAGCGCGGCAAGCAGCGGGCGCTCGGGGTCGCCGCGGTCGCGGGTCATCCGGCGGAAGGCGGCGACCACGAAGAGGGCGATCGCCGAGACGAAGAGCGTGAGCCCGATCCAGCCGAGCTCGCTGAGCACGTTGAGCCACTGGCTGTGGGCGTGCCTCACCACGCCCCCGGTCTGACGGAAGCGCTCGTGCGAGAAGAAGAACGTGCCGGCCCCCGTCCCCTTGGCCGGCAGCACCCGGTACTGCTCGACCGCCTCGCGCCACAGCGGCGGGCGGCCGGTGTTCAGGGAGAAGACGCGCGCCGGGGTGTCTGCGCTCCCGCGCTCGTCACTGTCGGTCGCGAACGCCTCGTACTGCTGACGGAGCCACTCACTGCCGCCCTGGTCCTGGACGTACAGCCAGCCACCCCCGAACGTCACCCCCACGACCACGGTCAACACCGCCGCCCCGGCGGCGACTCGGGACCACCGCGGCCAGGGGATGCCGCGGTGCAGCAGGACGAGCCCTACCTGGAGGACGGCCGTGACGGCGAGCGCGACCAGCGACCAGCGCAGCAGGACCGCCCCCTCCGCCGCCCGGAGGGCCGCATCGGTGGTCTCCGTGAACACGGTGTCGAGGCCACGTACACCCCAGAGGACGGCGGCGGCGGGGCCCACGATCACGACCATCGCCAGCAGGCTGGCCAGGCGGGTCGTCGTCACGGCGAAGTAGACGAGCAGCGCGATCGCGAGCGCAACGTAGCCACCCCTGGAGTAGGAGAAGAAGAACGCGAAGACCATGGGCACGGCCGCAGCGGCAACGGCTGCCCGCACCACGAGCGGCGAGTGACGGCGCGAGGCAAGCGAGGCGGCGACGATCGTGCCCATCACCATCAGCAGGGCGAGCACGTTCCAGTAGCCGACCGGGGCGTCGAGACGGGCGTACTTGTGGGCGTGCGTCACGATGTCGGGCAGCGTCTTGCCGGCGAAGGCGTAGACGCCGACGGCCGTGCAGAGGACGACGAAGCCGAGAGCCAGGACGCGGAGTTGGAGGCGGCGGGCGGGCGTGAGCCCGACCGCCGCCGCTATCGCGAGATACAGCAGGCACACGTTG